>JBILBB010000104.1:0-4112 GCA_044353955.1 Candidatus Planktophila sp.
CGGCCAGCGCTTGCTTAACAAGTAAATCTGATCCTCCGCCATAGAGCAGACCATCGAGACCGATGCTGTTCACAACGCTTGTTCCGAAGAAGCCGATTGAGAGTGAGCCCCAGATTCCACCGACTAGGTGAACACCAACGACATCGAGTGAATCATCGAAACCAAGCTTGTACTTGATGCTTACCGCGAGTGAGCAGAGGATTCCGGAGATAAATCCGATAACCACTGCAGCCCATGGAGCTACGAAGGCACATGCTGGTGTGATTGCAACAAGTCCTGACACAGCACCAGATGCAGCGCCGAGCGATGTTGCATGGCCATTGCGAATCTTCTCAACGAGCAACCAGCCAAGAACTGCACCAGCTGTTGCTACCTGAGTATTCATAAATGCAAGACCTGCAATGCCATTTGCTGCGAGTGAAGATCCTGCGTTAAAACCAAACCAACCGAACCAGAGAAGTCCTGCACCAAGCATTACCAATGGCAATGAGTGTGGGCGCATTGACTCTTTGCGCCAACCGATGCGCTTTCCAAGAACGATAGCAAGGGCGAGACCTGCAGCACCTGCATTGATATGCACCGCTGTACCACCTGCGAAATCTTGCACGCCTTTACCTGCAAGGTAGCCGGTGCTTGTTACAACATCCCCGACCTTATTTCCGAATGCAAATACCCAGTGCGCAACTGGGAAGTAAACAACTGTTGACCAGATTGCAACAAATACTGCCCATGATGTGAACTTTGCACGATCAGCAATCGCACCAGAAATGAGTGCAGGAGTAATGATTGCAAACATCAACTGGAATGCAGCAAAGACGAGAACTGGGATTGGGTAAATGCCACCATTATTGGTGAGCTCTTCAACCATTCCACCGAAACCACTAAAGCCGATTCCGCCATACCAAGGTGAATCAGATGAGTGTCCAAATGCTAATTCAAATCCATAAATAACCCAGAGAACGCTGACGATTCCGATAGTAATCATCGACATCATCATCATATTGAGCACGCTCTTTGTGCGAACCATGCCGCCATAGAAGAATGCCAAACCTGGAGTCATAAGAAGTACTAGTGCAGTACTTGCCAACATCCACGCGGTATCACCGCCATTTAACGCTACTTGTTCCATAATCACATTCCATTCGAGATGAGGGTTTCTCGTCGTTGAGATGGGGTAAAGATGACCCCGTCGAGTTACATCTAATGGATTTGCAGGTTAAGACGGTGTCACAAAAAGGCGCCCTTTGTTACAAGTGGGTTACGCAAGCAACCCGTCTAAGTAGGAGTCGGCATCAAATGCGGCGAAATCAGTGAGCCCTTCGCCGGTTCCGATGAATTTAATGGGGATATCCAGAGCGCTCTCAATTGCAAGGGCGACTCCTCCACGAGCAGATCCATCGAGCTTGGTGATGATCAAACCGGTGACTTCCACCGCCTCGCTAAAAATCTTTGCCTGAGCCAGACCATTCTGGCCCGTAGTTCCATCAATAACGAGAAGTACTTCAGCAACTGATGCGACTTTTTCAATTACGCGCTTTACTTTTCCAAGTTCTGCCATCAAGTCGCTCTTGTTATGCAGCCTTCCCGCAGTATCAATTAAGAGATATTTCGCATTAAGTTCAACTGCTCTCTTTGCGCTATCGAATGCAACTGATGCAGGCTCTGACCCAGCTGCACCGTTAATAGTCTCAATTCCAATGCGCTCACCCCAAGTTGATAACTGTTCGACAGCTGCCGCACGAAATGTATCTGCGGCGCCCAATACAACTGAGAACTTCTCTGCCGCTAACTTATTTGCCAGCTTTGCGACAGAGGTTGTCTTTCCTGTTCCATTAACGCCGACAATAAGAATTACTTGAAGATCTGCACCTGTCGCTAAATTTCTATCCTTACTAGATAGCTTTGATTTGAGAATCTCCTTGATCGCGCTCTCAGCATCATCCCCGCGGACCTTCTTCGCAGCTTCGAGAATTTCTCCAACGAGATTCGGACCTAAATCTGAGGAGAGGAGCTCTGTCTCAATCTCTGCCCAATCAAGGTGCGATGCAGTTGATACACCTCGCACCTTTGAGAGCAGACGATTGAATAGGCCCATGGGGTTAAAGGTTTTTACTAAGCTGTTTCAGATTCACGCAGACGCTGCGAGATTACTTCTGTAACGCCATCTCCGCGCATAGTTACACCGTAGAGCGCATCAGCAATCTCCATGGTCCGCTTTTGGTGAGTAATGATAATCAGCTGTGAACTCTCGCGGAGCTCTTCAAAGATTGTTAATAGTCTCCCAAGGTTCGTATCATCGAGCGCTGCTTCAACTTCATCGAGTACATAGAACGGACTTGGGCGAGCTTTAAAGATTGCTACGAGCATTGCAATGGCGGTGAGTGACTTCTCTCCACCAGAGAGAAGTGAGAGGCGCTTGACACGCTTTCCAGGTGGGCGTGCTTCAACATCGACGCCTGTATTGAGAAGATCATCTGGATTAGTCAGAAATAGTCGGCCATCTCCACCTGGGAAAAGTCGAGAGAAGATATCTTTGAAGTGCTCTGCTACCTCTTCAAAAGCTTGCATGAAGATTGCCTGAACGCGATCATCGACTTCCTTGATGATATCCAAGAGGTCCTTCTTAGTGTTCTTCAAATCTTCAAGCTGCTCTGCCAAGAATTTTAGGCGCTCTTCAAGAGCGTTGTACTCTTCTAGAGCTAACGGATTGATCTTGCCAAGAAGTGTCAGTGAGCGCTCTGTTGCAGCCAATCGCTTCTCTTGTTGATCTCTGCGATATGGAATGAGTTCAGTTGCAACAACTTCACCTGACTCTGTCTCAATAAATGTTGGTACATCATTATCTGGACCGTACTCCGAGATAAGAGTTGGGATATCAATGCCGAGTTCTTCAACTGCCTTGGTCTGAAGCGCTTCCACTCGCATCCGTTGTTCAGCTCGAGCAATCTCATCACGATGAACGCTAGAAGTCAGTTGATCTAGCTCGGATGTGAGTTCGCGATTTCTTGCGCGGACTGTCAGGGTCTCACCTTCGCGATCTGATCTATTGCCTTCAAGTCGTGAACGCTCTGTCTGTGCTTTTGCAATAGATCGTTCGATGTGAATGAGAGCTTCGTATGCTGCCTCTGCAATCGCTTGCGAAATCACAGCACCACGTGCGCGTGCCCCACGTCGGGATACAGCGCGATCTGATGCTTCACGTTCGGCTTGTGCAGATTCTTCTAACGCCTGAGCGCGAGCTGAAACTGAGGCAACTCGTTCTTCAGAGGTACGAACTGCAAGGCGCGCTTCAACTTCTGCTGTGCGCGCCTGCGACACTGTATTTCGAATTGTTTCTGCACGGGTATGGTCAGGTTCAGCGATATCTCCGTGGTGCTGCATCTGATTACGTGCAATTGAGAGTTCATTCTCATCGCGATCCTTTGCAGCAGTTGCTTCATTAATAGCAACAGTAAGTCTCTCTACCTCTGCAGTAGCAGATTTAATGTTTTGGCCGGAAACGGCGAGCTGCTCTGTAAACGCTGCAATTCGAGCATCTGATTCATTGAGCTTGGCAAGAGATGCATCAAATGCACTCTGCTTTGAATCGACATCGGTTGTCGCTGTTGCGATTTCAAATTTAAGTCGATCACATGTGTGATTGAGCTCTTCCAACTTCGTTGCAAGGTCGGCAACAAGGGCCTGAATTTCAATGAGGGATGTTGAAGATGCAGAACCACCACGTGCGCGATGAGATGTGATGACATCGCCATCACGTGTAACAACGGTGAGGTTCTTATGCTGACGCAGAATTGCTTCAGCCTCATTTGCGTTCTCAGCAACGACTGTTGAGGAGAGCAAGGATGTTAGAAGTTCTGAGATCTCACGTGAACGAACATGGTCGAGAAGAGTCTTTAATCCAATTGGCGTTTGGCTAGAAGTCGCTTGTCCTGGTTCATAGACAAGGACATCTGCCTGTCCTAGATTCTCGCGGCGCAGAGTTGTGAGTGCGCTGACAGCAGAGGAGAGATCTTTCACTACAACTGCATCGGCAAGTGAACCAAGTGCAGCAGCAGTTGCCGCTTCCCACCCATTATCAATCTCAATGAGTGAGGCGATACTTCCAAGAATTT
>JBILBB010000105.1:0-4045 GCA_044353955.1 Candidatus Planktophila sp.
ATCACGGAACATATCCATTCGTCACATCTTCAAATCCAACTGCTGGCGGTGCCTGCACAGGTTCTGGAATCGGGCCAACAAAGATTGAACGAGTAATCGGAATCGTTAAGGCCTACACAACTCGCGTTGGATCAGGTCCATTTCCAACCGAACTCTTCGATGAAGATGGCGAGAAACTCCGCACAATCGGCGGCGAGGTCGGTGTAACTACTGGTCGTGCACGTCGTTGCGGTTGGTATGACGCACCTATTGCGCGTTACGCAGTTCGCGTAAACGGACTCACAGATTTCTTCCTGACAAAGCTCGATGTGCTTACTGGATGGGAGCAAATTCCTGTCTGCGTTGCATATGAAATTGATGGCAAGCGCGTTGAAGAACTTCCTGCTTCGCAATCTGATTTCCACCATGCAAAGCCAATCTACGAGATGCTTCCAGGTTGGAAGGAAGATATCTCTGGCGCGAAGAAGATCAGTGATCTTCCTAAGAATGCTCAGGATTACATCACCTTCCTGGAGAAAATTTCAGGTGCACCAATGAGTGCAATCGGCGTAGGTCCGGGGCGAGATCAAACAATCGTCGTAAAGGATTTCATCTAAGCCATGAAAATCCTCCTAGTAGGTAGCGGCGGTCGTGAGCACGCACTCGCACTAGGACTCAAGGCAGATAAAGCTTGTACAGAACTTCATGTTGCACCGGGAAATCCTGGGATCGCATCTGTTGCAACTCTTCACCCACTAGTAATCACAGATAACGCTGCAATCTGCGAACTCGCAAAGAAGTTATCTGTAGAACTCGTTGTCATCGGCCCAGAAGTTCCCTTGGTAAATGGAGCTGCAGATGAATTACGCGGCGCTGGCTTTGCAGTCTTTGGTCCATCAAAAGCGGCGGCGCAGTTAGAAGGCTCTAAGGACTTTGCAAAGAAAGTAATGCGCGATGCAGGAGTTCCTACAGCTCACAGCTTTACCTGCACCAAGCAAGATGAGATCGAGAAAGCGCTCGATATATTTGGCGCACCTTATGTAGTTAAAGATGATGGGCTCGCAGCCGGTAAAGGTGTTGTCGTTACAAATGATCGCCAGGCAGCCCTTGATCACGCACTTAAGTGCACGCGAGTTGTTATTGAAGAGTATTTAGCAGGTCCTGAAATTTCACTCTTTGGAATTTCAGATGGCAGAAATATCTTGCCTATGGAACCCGCGCAAGATTTTAAGCGAGCACACAATGGAGATGAAGGTCCGAATACAGGTGGAATGGGCGCATACTCACCGCTGCCGTGGGCGCCTAGCGACATCGTTGATGATACATATGAAAAAGTTTTAGCTCCGATGATTGCCGAGATGGCTGCTCGCGGAACCCCATTTGTAGGACTGCTCTACGCAGGTTTAGCTCTGACCGATGAAGGAATTCGGGTTATCGAATTTAATGCTCGCTTTGGTGATCCAGAGACGCAAGTATTGATTCCACGCCTTGCAACTCCACTTGCAACTCTGCTCTACAAAGCTGCAACAGATTCACTCGATGATGAAGTTCTGCAGTGGCGCGATGAAAGTGCAGTGACAGTTGTCCTTGCTGCACAGGGTTACCCCGAATCGCCAAAGATTGGTGGCGCTATCACTGCATTGCCAACAATCGATAAGGCGCAAATTTTTCATGCAGGTACATCGCAGAGCGCAGATGCACTTCTCTCTGCCGGTGGCCGCGTCCTTACAGTGACCGGAACTGGGTCAGATCTGACAGAAGCTCGTGACCGCGCCTACCGTGCGATATCCCAGATCAAACTCGAGGGTTCTTTCTACCGTACAGATATCGCGCTCAATGCGTCGGTCGCTGAGAAGGGCAATTAGATGAGGGAGAATGCACCAGTGAGCGTATTAGCTGATCGTTATGCATCAAATGAGATGCGCCAGATCTTCTCGCCTGAATCAAAGATTATCGCCGAACGTAAATTGTGGATCGCTGTTGCTCGTGCGCAGTCAAAGCTTGGACATGCGATTTCCGATGCGGTAATTGCAGATTATGAGAAGGTCGTTACAAAAGTTGACCTTGCATCAATCGATGCACGCGAGAAAGTTACTCGCCACGATGTAAAGGCACGGATCGAAGAGTTCAACGCACTTGCTGGCCATGAAGCAATTCATGCTGGGATGACGAGCCGTGACTTAACTGAAAATATTGAAGCGCTACAGATTCGTGATGGTCTTGCCATTGTTCACGATAAGACAGTTGCCTTGCTCGCATCCCTTGCAACAAAGGCTGCGCAGTATGCAGATCAACCGATTGCAGGACGTTCACATAATGTGCCTGCACAAATTACAACTTTAGGTAAGCGTTTTGCATCTGCCGCAGAAGAACTTCTCTTTGCCTATGAACGCTTGCTATCTCTTCAATCACGCTATCCAATGCGCGGAATAAAGGGCCCAGTCGGTACAGCACAAGATTCAATCGATTTACTCGGTTCATCAGATGCGCACCAAAAACTAGAGAGTTCAATTGCGGCCGAACTTGGATTTGATCGCGTTCTGGATTCAACCGGTCAGGTTTATCCACGTTCATTGGATTACGATGTTGTCACAACTCTTGTTCAGCTCGCTACTTCTCCATCTTCACTTGCGACATCAATTCGCTTGATGGCTGGTGCAGAGCTAGTCACTGAAGGCTTTAAGGCAGGTCAGGTTGGCTCATCTGCAATGCCACATAAGATGAATACGCGTTCTTGCGAACGTGTAAATGGCCTCACAGTTATCTTGCGCGGCTATGCATCGATGGTCTCTGAACTCGCTGGTGATCAATGGAATGAAGGCGATGTCTCTTGCAGCGTTGTACGTCGCGTTGCACTGCCTGATGCTTTCTATGCAATCGACGGCTTACTTGAAACGATGCTTACCGTTCTTAATGAGTTCGGTGCATTCCCTGCTGTAATTGCTGCAGAACTTGATCGCTACCTTCCATTCTTAGCGACAACAAAGATTCTTATGGCTTCTGTAAAGGCAGGTGTGGGGCGCGAAGTTGCACACGAGGCCATTAAGGAGCATGCAGTTGCTGCAGCGCTTGGAATGCGCGAAGGAAAAGCAAATAACTTCCTTGATGCGATTTCAGATGATGCACGAATTCCATTTAAGCGCTCAGAACTAGATGCACTCATTGGAAACCCACTTGAATTTACTGGCGATGCTCGCCAACAAGTTGCTCGAGTTGTAAGTCGCATCGACGCGATTACATCCGCGCACCCTGCCGCTGCGCAGTACAAGCCTCATAACATCAGGTGAGCGGCTTCGGTAAAGCTGGTGCTCCAGCTGCCCCAGTGATTGAAGGATGGAACCACCTTCGCACCGGCAAAGTTCGCGACCTTTACACAAATGAATCTGGCGAAATTCTTCTCGTTGCATCAGATCGAATCTCTGCATTCGATTGGGTTCTACCAACAACGATTCCAAATAAAGGTGCAATCCTTACTCAGCTCTCGCTCTTCTGGTTTGAACTCTTGGCAGATATTGTTCCCAACCACATCATCTCCGATGAAGTCCCTGAAAGCGTTGCAGATCGCGCTGTCATCGTTCAGCCACTCGAGATGTTTGCCATCGAGTGTGTTGCACGTGGGTATCTGACTGGCAGTGGTCTTACAGAGTATTCACAGAACCAAGAGGTCTGCGGAAATGCACTTCCTGCAGGGCTTGTAGATGGTTCTGAACTTCCGACAACAATCTTTACCCCAGCAACAAAAGCTGAGATCGGTGACCACGATATCAATATTGATTTTGCGCACGCTGCAAAGATTGTCGGTTCAGATCGCGCAGCCGAACTTCGAGATCTGACGATACGGCTCTATGACACTGCAGCGGAATTTTCTAAGAGCCGTGGAATCTTGCTTGCAGATACAAAATTTGAATTTGGAATCAATATGGCAGGGGAAGTAACCCTTGGTGATGAAGCGCTGACGCCGGATTCATCTCGCTTCTGGGAACTTGATGGATGGGCGCCTGGAAAGTCACAACCATCATTTGATAAGCAATTTGTACGCGATTGGTTAACTTCGAGTGGCTGGGAA
>JBILBB010000106.1:0-4035 GCA_044353955.1 Candidatus Planktophila sp.
ACGATCTGCATCGAAGAGGTTGTGATTTAACATTCCATCTGGGCGACGGCTCATGGCGTAATCCTAAGCGGTAGTAGTGAAGTTAAATCAGCGCGGACTCCTGAAGCGATGATGCGCCCCTGCGCCATTGCATCGGCCCAGCTCTCGTCGCCTCGAGCAAGTGCAAGCCATGTCTGGGCATCCATCTCGATCACATTTGCTGGGGTTCCGCGAGTATGAGTTGGCCCGTCACCGCATTGAATTGCAGCATAGGGTGGAACTCGAACTTCGATTGCGCGGCCAGGAGATACTTCAGAGAGCAGAGCAAGAGTCGCCTTTACCTCTTCTAATATCTTCGGATCGCGCATCTGTTATCCAAACAACTTCGGGAAAGTCTCTGTATGTGCTTTGTGAAGTTCTGCCAATGAAATGACTGCGCCATTTATTGTCAGTGAATCTCCACCAGTTACACCAATCTTGGTAAGAGTTATCTTCTGTGCAGAAGCTTCAGCTGATAGTGCTGCAACTTGTGCAGAGTCCACAGCCACAACAACGCGACCAGGAGTTTCACTCAAGAGAGCCATACCAACATTTTCAAGATTAATAGTGGCACCGACGTTGTAGCGCAGAACCATTTCCGTAAGAGTTGCCGCTAACCCGCCTTGGCTTAAGTCGTGAGCTGCAGTAAAGATCTTCTTTGTGCGACCTGTAACAAGGAGATCAATCAAGCGCATTTCGCGTTGTAGATCTGCAGTCGGTGCAACGCCGCCGCGTTGTCCGTGCATATATGCCCATTCGCTTCCTGCAAGATCATCGTTGGTATCGCCCAAGAGATAGAGCTCAAGACCAGCGCGATCAAATGACATTGGAGTTCTTGTGCGAACATCATCAATAACGCCAAGTACACCAATAACTGGAGTTGGCAGAATTGCAACGGCACCTGTCTGGTTATAGAAGGAGACGTTTCCGCCTGTAACAGGAAGGCCCATCTCAAGACATCCATCAGCTAAACCACGAACAGATTCAGCGAATTGCCACATCACTCCTGGATCTTCAGGAGATCCAAAGTTAAGGCAGTTGGTAACCGCAAGTGGCTTTGCGCCAGCTGTAGCAATATTTCGCGCCGCTTCGGCAAGTGCGAGCTTTGCACCTTCATAAGGATTTAGGTAAGACCAATTGGCATTTGCATCTGTTGCAATAGCAACACCGAGATGAGTCTTCTCATCAATGCGGACCATTCCTGAATCATCAGGTTGTGCCTGAATTGAATTACCTTGAACATAACGATCGTATTGATCTGTAACCCATGATTTATCTGCAAGGTTTGGAGTCGCAGCAAGTTTAAGAATAGTTGATTTAATTTCATCTGCGTTTGATGGAATAGGAAGGTTGATAACTTCCTTTGCAGCCTGATCAATATATGCAGGCTTTGCAAGTGGGCGGTTATAGACAGGACCATCATGTGCAACAGTGCGAGGTGGAACATCGACGATCAGCTCGCCATTCCATGTGATTTCAAGATGATTTCCATCGGTGACTTCACCGATAACGGTGACTGTGACATCCCACTTCTCGCAGATTTCCAAGAATCGAGCAATCTTGCTCGGTTCAACAATTGCGCACATACGCTCTTGCGACTCTGACATCAGAATCTCTTCTGGCGACAGCGATGGATCGCGAAGCGGAACTTTATCGAGCTGCACTTTCATCCCACCTGAACCACCTGATGCAAGCTCTGAGGTTGCACACGATAGACCTGCGCCACCGAGATCTTGAATACCCACTACTAAATCTTCAGCAAATATTTCAAGAGAACATTCGATCAGAACTTTCTCAACAAATGGATCACCTACCTGAACTGCAGGACGCTTTGCCGGCCCCTTAGATTCAAATGTTTCAGATGCAAGTACAGATACGCCACCAATACCATCGCCACCAGTTTTAGCACCGTAGAGAACTACTAAATTGCCTGCTCCGGCAGCCTTTGCGAGCTTGATATCGCTATGTTTCATAACGCCAACACAGAGCGCATTAACAAGTGGATTACCGAGATATGTCTCATCAAAGACAACTTCTCCACCAATATTTGGTAGACCCAAGCAGTTTCCGTAACCACCAACACCAGCAATGATTCCAGGCAGAACGCGGCGGGTATCAGCAGCATCTGCAGGACCAAAGCGAAGTGGATCCATAACAGCAATGGGACGCGCACCCATTGTCAGAATGTCGCGAACGATTCCACCGACACCAGTTGCGGCGCCTTGATACGGCTCGATAAAAGATGGATGGTTATGCGATTCGATTTTGAAAGTTACTGCATAGCCCTGTCCGACATCCACAACGCCAGCATTCTCGCCAATGCCAACGAGTAGCGCATCAGTCTTTACAGCTTTCTCGCCGAATTGCTTCAAATGCACTTTGGAAGATTTATATGAACAGTGTTCTGACCACATCACTGAATACATAGCGAGCTCGGATGAAGTTGGTCTGCGACCTAGAATCTCTTTAATACTTGCATACTCATCTGGCTTTAATCCAAGTTCTGCAAATGGTTGCGTTGTATCTGGATTTGCTTGAGCCTTAGCAACGGTATCGAGTGACATTACTTCACACTTCCTGTTAAAAAAGCCTTCAAGACCGAGGTAAAGAATCCCAGCCCATCTGCAGATGGTCCTGTCAGCGAATCGATTGCATGCTCAGGGTGTGGCATCAAACCAACAACATTTCCGCGTTCATTGGTAACTCCAGCAATCAGATTACGTGAACCATTTGGATTTTCGCCGACGTATCGAGCGATGATTCTGCCCTCGCCCTCTAGCATCGCAAGAGTTTCATCGTCACACATATAGGCGCCTTCACCATTTTTCAAAGGAATCAAGATCTCTTGGCCTTTAGTAAACGATGATGTCCACGCTGTATCTGTGTTTTCAATTGTGAGCTTCTGATCGCGGCATAAGAAGTGAAGTTCGTGGTTGCGGGTTAGGGCTCCTGGAATCAGATGTGCTTCGGCAAGTACCTGAAAGCCGTTACAGATACCTAGTAGTGGCATTCCACCATTTGCTGCATCGATGATGGGTTCCATAACTGGAGAGAACCGTGAAATCGCACCGCAGCGCAAGTAATCGCCATAAGAGAAGCCACCAGGCAAGATGACTGCATCTACGCCCTGCAAATCTGCATCGTTATGCCAGAGCGCAACAGCGATTCCGCCGGCATGGCGAACAGCGCGTGCAGCATCTCGATCATCGAGAGTGCCCGGAAAAGTTACGACACCAATCTTCATCTGCTTACTTCTCTACTCGAACTGTGAAATTTTCAATGACAGGGTTGGAAAGTAACTTCTCAGCAGCTTTCTCAACTTCAGCAAGCTGTGCTGCAGTTGGTTCGCCATCGACTTCAATTTCAAATCGCTTTCCCTGACGTACATCTTTAGCAAAGGAGAAACCAAGACGAGGAAGAGCAGCAGCAACAGCTTTTCCTTGTGGGTCAAGAATTTCGGGCTTTAACATCACATCAACCACGATCTTTGCCATTTTTATCTCCTTGTTGGTTTCTTAGAACTTGCTGCCGGTAATGCGTTCATATGCTTCTTCATAACGTGCCGCTGTCTTTTCAACAATCTCTTTTGGAAGTTCTGGCGGCGGAGATTTCTTATCCCAGCCACTCGAAGTTAACCAATCGCGTACAAATTGCTTATCAAATGATGGTTGTGACTTTCCAGGCGCCCATCCATCAAGTTCCCAGAAGCGAGATGAATCCGGCGTCAGCGCTTCATCACCGAGCGTGATCTCCCCAGCCATATTTAAACCAAATTCAAATTTTGTATCTGCAAGCAATATTCCGCGGCTCTTAGAAAATTCAGCTGCTGTGTCGTAGAGCTTGATTGTTAAATCGCGTAGCCGTTCCGCTTGATCTGGGCCAACAATCTTTGCAGCAGTCGCAAAATCGATATTAATATCGTGGTCACCGATCTCAGCTTTTGTAGCTGGTGTAAAGATTGTTGTAGGTAGCTCAGATCCATCCAAAAGTCCTGCAGGAAGTGCATTTCTGCAGACC
>JBILBB010000107.1:0-4031 GCA_044353955.1 Candidatus Planktophila sp.
GAGAGGTTCGGTTGAATCCAGAACAATCGGAAGCGTTGAAGATGTTGCAAAACGTGATGCGATCTCAAACATATCTCGGGCGCCATCGCGTCCAACGTAGTCAACAGAGAGATCGAGCATATGAGCACCATCGCGAATTTGATCGCGTGCAATTTCAACGCAGGTAGCCCAATCCTCGGCGACAAGTGCATCACGGAAGGCGCGTGAACCATTTGCATTGGTTCTCTCACCGATTGCGAGATAAGTCTTATCCTGGCGGAAAGGTACATACTGATAAATCGAAGATGCGCCTGGTTCAATCTCAATCTGGCGCTTCTTAACCTTGTGTGCTGAAAGTTTTCTAACAACCGCCTCTAAATGTGCTGGGGTTGTACCGCAACAACCGCCAATCAGTGAGATTCCATAATCATTAACGAAGGTTTCAAGGGCAATAGCAAGCTCTTCTGGACCGAGCGGATACTCAGCGCCTTTCTTTCCTAGGATAGGAAGGCCCGCATTTGGCATTACTGAGATTGCGGCAGTGGAGTTCTTAGAAAGATACCGTAGATGTTCTGACATCTCAGTTGGTCCGGTTGCGCAGTTGAGGCCAATCAAATCAATCTCAAGAGGTTCAAGCGCGTTCAGAGCTGCACCGATCTCAGAACCTAGAAGCATCGTTCCGGTGGTTTCAACGGTGACTTGTGCGATCACCACAACATCGCGACCAGACTCTCGAACTGCAAGACGCGCACCGTTTACCGCAGCTTTTGCTTGAAGTAAATCCTGGGTTGTTTCAATTAGGAGCGCATCGGATCCAGAATCAACGAGACCTTTCGACGCCGTGTAATAGGCATCTTTCAACTTTTGGTATGTAGTGTGTCCAAGGCTGGGCAACTTCGTTCCCGGCCCAAGTGAACCTAGAACAAATCGTGGATGATCTGGGGTTGAAGCTGCATCTGCTGCTTCTCGCGCAATCTTCCCGCCTGCAAAAGCTAATTCGTAGATGCGATCTTCGATGTCGTATTCGGCAAGGTTTGCCCAGTTAGCACCAAATGTATTTGTCTCAATTGCGTCGACGCCAACTTCTAAATACTTGTCATGTACAGAACGAACAAGGTCTGGACGAGTGACATTGAGAATCTCATTGCAGCCTTCAAGTCCCTGGAAATCTTCCAGTGAAGGGTCGGCAGCCTGAAGCATCGTTCCCATAGCTCCGTCGGCGATTACTGTTCCGGCAGCCAAGGCTCGTCGGAGCGCCCCATCGAGGGTTCTTTGAGGTGTTTTCTCGCTCGTCACGGCGCTGAGGTTACCGTAAGGTGTCGATGTGGAGATTCATCAAATACCTTCGCTTCGCTCCCCTGTCATGGTTATTGCATTTAGTGGCTGGAATGACGCTGCCGAAGCTGCGACAGGTGCGGCATCTCACCTACTTGGAACCTGGACCGATCCTGCCTTTGATGTTGTCCCTGAATTGATTGCAGATGTTGATCCCGAAGATTTCTATGACTTTCAAGTAAATAGACCAACAATTTTTGTCGATGAGTCAAGCGTTCGAAATCTGACGTGGCCTGAAACTCAAGTATTCGCACTTCGAACACCATCACTACCACACGACTTTGTTGTGGTGCGCGGTGTTGAGCCTTCGATGAAGTGGAAGACCTTTACTGCAGAACTTCTAGATCTATCTGATGATTTGGAAGTTGAGATGGTCATCACGATGGGCTCAATGCTCGCCGATACTCCACACACCCGACCAATAACTGTGAGTGGAAGTGGCGCACATCCCGATATTGCAAAGCGTCTCGGTGTTGAGATAAGTCGCTACGAAGGACCCACGGGAATCCTTGGAGTAATTCAAGATGCTTGTTTACGGCGCGGAATAGATGCCATTTCATTATGGGCGGCCGTTCCTCACTATGCATCAAACTCTCCATCTCCTAAAGCTTCGCTTGCTCTAGTAAATGCGCTGGAAGATTTCCTTGAGATAACAATCCCACAGGGAGATCTACCGAATGAATCTGCTCTCTGGGAGGAAGAAGTTACCGATTTAGCAAAGGAAGATTCGGATGTTGCCGAATATGTAAAGGCTTTAGAGGAAAGTAAGGATGCATCTGATCTACCGGAAGCAACAGGAGAATCGATAGCCCGTGAGTTGGAACGTTTTTTGCGAAGACAGAGTGGAGATTAAAGGGCAAGTCCCAAGAGAGTATCTAAAGCGCGAGAAAGTTCTCCCGCCTCTCCCCCAGTTGAACCGCTCTCTGTCGCAGCTATCCATTCCCGAATTGCTACGAGTATCGCTGGGGTATCGAGATTACGGGATAAGAGATCGCAGATACTCTGAATAAGACCAGATGTAGGTGCAACATCTACTCGTGATAAAGCCTTCCTTAACTTCTCAATCTCTTCCTGTGCTTGCGTTATCAACTCTTCGTTCCACATTAAGTCACTCTGAAATCCATGTCCCATCAGTGCCCACCGAATCGCCATGGGATCTATTCCTTGAGCGATTAACTTCGATACAAAGACCAAATTTCCGAGGGATTTACTCATCTTCTGACCGTCGAGACCGACCATTCCCGAGTGCACATAACAGCGTGCAAATTTCTGCCCCGTAAGTGCAAAGGATTGAGAAGCTGACATTTCATGATGCGGGAAGATCAGATCGGAGCCACCGCCCTGAATATCAATCGAGAAATCATCGTGTGGTGAAATCTGAAGATATTTAAGCGCTATTGCCGAACACTCGATATGCCATCCGGGGCGACCAGAACCAAATTTGCTAGGCCAACCAGGTTCATCGGCGCGCTGAGAAAGCCAGATAAGTGCATCGAGTGGCTCTTCTTTCCCAATTCGCGCAGGATCTCCACCGCGTTCGGCAAAAATCTTCAACTGTTCTGCGGTATCTAAATGTGAGCGCGCTCCAAACTCTGGATCAGTTCGAACGCGGTAGTACAAGTCATTATCGACATAGTAGGTCGTTCCCGCTTTCTCCAGTACCTGAATTGAGTCAGTAATTATCTCCATCGCCTCAACAACTCCGATATAACTTTGCGGTGGAATGACATGGAGATCAGTCATATCGCCTCTAAAGAGATCAATTTGGGATTGAGCTAAATCTCGCCAATCGACACCGTCTTGCTTGGCCCGTTCCAACAGTGGGTCATCTATATCGGTAATGTTTTGAACGAAACGGACTTCCGCTCCGGTTGCGAGTAAGTATCTGTGAATAAGGTCAAAGGTGAGATATGTGGCGGCATGGCCGAGATGAGTTGCATCGTATGGAGTAATTCCGCAGACGTAGAGCCGGTAAAGGCTTTTTTTCGGTAGTTCGGTGACTTTCCCTGAAGCGGTATCAAAGAGCGAGAGTCGCTTTAAGGCAAAGCGTGAATCAAGCTCAGGGATATATACATCTGGCCACGATTGCATGAGGTGACTTTACTTTAAAAAGGTGGCCATGGAACAGCAGGCCACTCATCACTTGGTTCAGGGAAGATGGCAGTGGCGATCAATCTCTCGATTCTGGTGAATAAAGCCTGCATCTCTATCTCTGTCAATAACTCTTGAAAAACATCTCGTTTTTTAAGTATCTCTTCGGCAAGTTTGCGCAACTCAATTATCTCCTGGTCGGCGATAGCCAGCCCAGCCCATTGCCACAGGACAGTTCGCAATTTATCTTCATGATGAAAAGTAACCCCGTGATCGCAGCCAAGAAGTTTTCCATCAGGTGTTGGCAGAAGGTGCCCTATCTTTCGATCAGTGTTATTGATAACTGCATCAAACAACGCGAGCTTGCGCAACTGTGGTTTATCTTGGCTATAGAAGAGCGCTAGATCGACAGTTTCATCGATATCAATCCACTGCTGAACCATTCCCGGACCGAAGGGACCTTCACGGAGGATTGTTGTAGGTACCAGATTCCATTCGGCGATCTCACTAATGAGAAAAGCGGCATATTCACGATTTGCGAGATTTCCATCCGGGAAATCCCACAGTGGTCGTTCACCCGCAACTGGTTTATAGATCACTCGAATCTCTTCGGATTCTGCGCTATC
>JBILBB010000108.1:0-4012 GCA_044353955.1 Candidatus Planktophila sp.
TTCACTTCTACGAGCAGTTGGTCCCAAGGGTTTTGTTCATTCGGTGGAACGGCGACAGGATTTTGCGGATAATGCAACTGCAAATCTCACCAATTACTTCACGGGATTACCTGAAAATTGGCGCTTAGATGTTGCTTCTGTACAAGATCAAACATTTGCCGAAAAGTTCGATCGAGTGATTCTCGATATGTTGGCGCCCTGGGAATGTATCGAAATGGCAGCTGAAGTATTGAGGCCTGGAGGCGTATTCCTCGCCTACGTTGCTACAACTACTCAACTCTCTGCAACTGCTGAAGCTATCAAGAGTGATGGTCATTTCACAGAGCCAGAGAGTTCCGAGACCATTGTCAGAGGCTGGCATCATGAAGGACTAGCAGTCAGGCCTCAACAGAGAATGATCGGCCATACAGGATTTCTGATTCACAGTAGAAGGATGGCTCCGGGTGTTGAAGTATTGGCGCGAAGAAGACGGCCAGCTAAAGGGGCATACGGTGTCCCGGAAGAGTGAGCGTCTAGTCAATCTTACGATTGCACTACTTGCCACAACTCGTTGGCTTACCAAATCAGAGATCTACCGGTCAATTGATGGCTATAACGGTGATGTCGATGCAAAAGAGAGAATGTTTGAGCGAGATAAGGAAGAACTTCGAAACCTAGGCATTGAGATTGAAGTGGGTTCCTTTGATCCGCTCTTTGAAGATGAAGTGGGCTATCGAATTCGCCCTGAGAAGTATCAGATTCAGATCTCGAGCTTAAGCGTCAACCAACTTTCTCTAATCTCTCTTGCAACACAAATGTGGCGAGGTGCGGTTCTCTCATCCCAGGCCAACTCTGCTCTCGTGAAATTGAAATCGCTAGGAATCGAAAGTGACTCTGAAGGGCTTGAACTTACCGTACAAAGCGTTGATGTATCTGATGAGAACCTCACTCATATTATCGATGCAATCTCAGCAAAGAGGACAATTTCCTTTTCATATATGAACCGCGACGCTATCTCAGAAGAACGAGCGTTAGAACCATACGGCGTGGGTACAAAGAATGGCTATTGGTATGTGGCTGGAAATGATCTCGCAAAGAGGGAAGTTCGTCTCTTTAGATTGGATAGATTCTCTTCAACGGTCAAAGAGCAAGGCAGAGCAGGTTCCTATGAAGTTCCGGCTGATTTCAGCATGTCCGAACTTCTCAAGTCGCAAGCTCGCAATCAGCGCTGCCGATTAAAGCTTCGCACCGATAAGGCCTACTCGCTCAGAAGATTCGCAACTGAGATCTCTTCAGAAGAGGATTGGGACATTGTCGAATACTCGTATGCAAGCACCGATCAGCTGATTCGTGATTTGCTGTGGCATGGTGATGATGTTCTGATAGTTGAACCAGCTGAACTTCGTGAAAAGGTCGCATTATCCTTAGATCGAATTGAGAACGCTCATGGTTAACAGAGTGACCCCAATGGAGAAGGCTTCACGTCTTCTGGATTTAGTCCCGTATCTATACGCAAATCAGGGCGTATCAATAGAGAAGTTATCTTCAGACTTCAAAATTACGCGAGAAGAAGCTCTCTCAGACCTCAATACACTTTGGATGTGTGGCGAATCCCGTTTTGATCTGATTGAACTCGAGTTTGAATCTGGTTTTGTTTACATCAGAAATGCACAAGCAATCAATATCGTTCGTTCGCTATCAACCCAGGAGAGCCTCTCAATTATTCTTGGTCTAGAGCTTCTCAAAGATGAGTTTGGAGATAAGCGACCCGACCTCATCAGCGAGATTGAATCGATTAAATCAACGCTAACTCCAGGGTTATCCTCCGTTGTTGCAGCGAGTGCGGGTATTAAGGCTTCTCTCATCACAGCTATCGATAGCGCGATCAGCGCCCGTAAGAATCTTCAAATTGATTATCACTCTGTTGCAGAGGATAAGCACTCCTCTCGGCTTGTTGTTCCCATCGAGAAGATTCGACGCGAGGGTCATGATTTTCTCATCGCCTTCTGTTCTACTGCTAATGCAAAGAGATCCTTCAGGCTAGACCGGATCTCAACTGCTGAAGTGGTTGAATCAGAGAGAGAGGCTCCGGAAGAGGCCACAGCCAATTCTGAGACCATTATTGCCAAAGTAAAGGTTCATGGAAATTCTCGCCATTTCAAGGAGACCTTCTCCACCTATACGGAGCTAGGTGATGGCGAATTTGAGGTCGAGATCTTCAGCCCTAGGTGGTTAATTCGTGAGGTCATCGCATCTCGGGGAGAGTTGGAGATACTCGAACCCCTGAATTTGCGCCAGGAACTTCTCAGATTAACGAAGGTAGTTCGCGACCAGTATCGCTGAAAGCCCCCTAGATGGGATATTATTCCGTCATGTTTCTACGCGAACCAAGCCACATTCTCCTAATCCTTATTGTCGTTCTCGTCCTCTTCGGAGCTAAGCGCCTTCCTGACTCCGCTCGCTCGCTTGCTAAATCGATGCGAATCTTCAAGAGCGAGATGAAAGACATGAAAGACGATGACAAGAAAGCTGTAGCTGAAAAGAAACCTGAAGATAAAGATCCTGACTCCGTAGAAAAGTAGAAATTTAGAATGTCGGCCTCCACTGGCGGTCGTATGCCACTGATTGAACATCTCCGTGAGCTGCGCTCCAGATTGTTCAAGTCAATAATTGTCATAGCTCTAGCGACTACAGTAACTTGGTTCTTCTACAACGAAATTATTACCCAACTCGCTCAACCAGTTTGCGATTTAAAGTTTGCGCAAGAAACAGGGGCTGAAAGTTGTGGTGCTCTATACATCAGCGGCGTTTTAGGTCCTCTTAATCTCCAGATTAAAGTCGCGATTCTTTCAGGAATTATTGTCGCTGCTCCCGTTTGGCTATATCAACTGTGGGCATTTATTGCCCCTGCCCTGCATAGAAAGGAGAAGAGGAATTCAATTTTCTTCATCATCGCTGCGACCCCATTCTTTGCAGCCGGTGCGTTTCTTGGTTACACCATCCTTCCTATCGCAGTAGAGGTACTCTTCGGATTTACACCCGATGCTCTAAATAACTTGGTTAAGTTCGATGATTATCTAGATTTTGTTATGCGAGCGATTCTTCTCTTCGGTATCGCCTTTGAACTTCCAGTTTTTCTTATAACCTTCAATCTCATTGGTTTTCTATCAGGTAAGGCGATATTGAAGCCTTGGCGTGGATGGGTTTTTGGGATAACCCTCTTTGTGGCTGCATTTTCTCCAACTGCAGATCCACTCTCTATGATGGCACTTGCCGTGCCGCTCATCCTGCTTTATCTTTTTTCAGGAGTATTCGCCCTGTTCAACGATCGAAGAAGAGCACGTAAGAGCGAAACGTTGTAAGTAATGTGGCTAGTAGCTATCAACCCATCTTCGGGGCAAGGCAAGGGTGCAATATTCGCGCAGAAAGTAACAAGCTACCTGTCATTAAACGAGATTGAGTATGAAATTCTCTCAACTGATAACGCTCAATCTCTACGTCGCGAGCTTGAAGTTGTCGTAGATGCGAAGGAGTTTCAAGGCATTATCTCTATCGGGGGAGACGGGTTAGCTCATCTGGTTATGCAAGTTGCCGTTCCGCGCAGGATTCCATTTGCGGTCATTCCAGCGGGAACTGGCAATGACATAGTCAGAACTCTTGGATGGTCACTCACCGATCTGGATGGATATCTAGAACGCATAGTTTCTACCGCCCCTTCTGCGATCGATTTAGGGAATGTTGATTCGGAATGGTTTGCAGCAATACTCTCTACCGGGTTTGATTCCGTTGTAAACGAGCGAGCGAATCGATTGAGTTGGCCACAAGGTCCACAGAGATACAACCTCGCAATTGCGCTCGAGCTACCAAAGTTTCTGCCTATTGAGTACGAGATCACGATGGATTCAGTACAGATTACGACAGAGGCGATGTTGATTGCTGTTGGCAATGGACGCTCCTACGGTGGTGGGATGCTTGTTTGTCCTCATGCACAGCTTAATGATGGGCTCTTCGATGTGATGATTCTAGAACCAGT
>JBILBB010000109.1:0-4001 GCA_044353955.1 Candidatus Planktophila sp.
GCGCCGAAGTTGATATCTTCTTCAACAATCGCTGGATTGAATGGGGCGGTTGCGGAATGGTCAACCCAAAGGTCTTAGCAACGTGTGGAATTGATACCGATATCTATTCAGGTTTCGCCTTCGGAATGGGTCTCGAACGAACGCTAATGGTTCGTCATGGAATTACGGATATGCATGACATCGTCGAAGGCGATCTTCGCTTCACTCGTCAGTTTGGAGTCGGACTCTAAATGCGCGCTCCATTATCGTGGATCAAGGATTTTGCAGATATTCCAAAATCAATTACAGCGCAAGAGATTTCTGATGGTCTCATTCGCGTTGGCTTTGAAGTAGAAGAAATCATCAAGCAAGGCGCAGACCTGACAGGTCCCTTGGTATTTGCAAAGGTACTTAGCATTGAAGAACTGACAGAATTTAAGAAGCCAGTCAGATATGTAGGCCTAGATTGTGGCGAGAAGGAGACTCGCTACGTAATCTGCGGTGCGACGAACTTTGCTGTGGGCGATTTCATCGTCGCAGCACTTCCTGGAGCTATTCTTCCGGGCGATTTTTCTATTGGAGCTCGCGAAACTTACGGCAAGGTTTCAAATGGAATGATCTGCTCTGCACGCGAGCTTGGTATCGGTGAAGATCACTCAGGCATCATGACCTTTGCAGAAGGAACCGTGAAGATCGGTGGCGATGCCATCGAGGGGCTGATGATCAATGACACTATCTTCGATATCGCGGTAAACCCAGATCGTGGCTACGCACTGAGCATCCGCGGCATAGCTCGCGAAGTAGCTGGCTCACTTGATTTAAAATTCACCGATCCAGTAGATGCCCTGCGCACACTCACATTTGCTGAAACTGGCAAGGGCGTTAGCGCGAAGATTGCAGATCCTGCAACAGCATCGGTCTTCTACCTGCGCACACTCTCAAACTTTGATCCTTCAGCTACGACGCCAATCTGGATGCGCCGTCGTATCGAAAAGATGGGGATGCGCTCTATCTCGCTCGTTGTCGATGTCACAAACTATGTGATGCTTGAACTTGGCCAGCCGCTCCACGCATTCGATAAGTCGAAGATCAAGGGTGGGCTCACAATTAAGCGCGCTGGTAAGGCGCAGTCATTTACCACTCTTGATGGACAGGTACGTCAACTCGACCCTGATGACCTTATGGTTTGCGACGATGAGCAACCACTTGCACTCGCCGGAACTATGGGCGGTGCATCGTCCGAAATCTCTGAGACAACGACAGAGATTGCCCTCGAAGCTGTGCGCTTTGATCCGGTCTGCGTCGCTAAGAATTCTCGCCGCCATAAACTTTCATCTGAGGCCTCACGCCGCTTAGAGAGAAGTGTTGATCCCTCACTTGCTCAATTCGCATCGGCGCGCTTCGTTCAACTACTTACCGAAAATAGTTCTGCTCAACATGTAGCGACGGTAGTTAGTGGAGAGCCGCGCTTCTCTCCGGTCGTGAAACTAGATCCTGCATATATCTCTCGCATTTTGGGCGTTGAGGTCGCGCCATCAAAGATTGCAGAAGTACTTCGCACCATTGGTTGCGATGTGAATGAGAAATCTTTTGAGGTAGATCCACCTTCTTGGCGTTCAGATCTACTCACACCCTCAGATCTCGCCGAGGAAGTTGCACGCATGATTGGCTATGACAAGATTCCATCAGTTCTTCCACCCCGTCCGCTACATGCATCCTTAACTTCTACTCAGAAGCGACGTCGCGCAGTTGCTCAAATGCTCGCTAGCCGCGGGCTCGCCGAAGTTCAGACATTCCCATTTACCAATCAAGAGACTATCGATTCGATGGGCTTTGTTGGTGAGCGTGCATCTACTTACCGCATCGCTAACCCGATGTCTGAGGAATTTCCTCTGATGCGAGTCCACCTCGTTCCAGGTCTCATTGAAGTTGCACAACGCAATATCAGTCGCGGTGCAAAGGATTTCGCAATCTTTGAAATGGGCTCAATATTCCGAAGTGCTCAGAAACTTGTTCCATTTATCTCGCCTGACTTATCGAAGCGTCCAGCGCAGAAGTTAATTGATGAGATCTATGCAAGCGTTCCTCCTCAGGCCTATCACGTAGCTGGGCTATTAGTCGGAAAAGTTGAGAACGAAGATTGGCAGGGCAAGGCTCGCTCGTACACATGGCAAGATGCAATTGCATTTGCGCAAGATATTTTGCAACTGTGCAACCTTGAGTGGACAGTAAAGCGTTCAGATTTCGCTCCTTGGCACCCAGGTCGTTGCGCCGAACTTATTGTCGATGGAAAGGCTGTAGCTCATGCTGGCGAACTCCATCCTCGAATCGTTGCAAAGTACGGTCTACCGGAACGTTCTGTTGCTTTTGCAGTGGGCTTAAGCGCACTTCCAGATTCAGCGCTAGTCAGGCCAACGACTGTTGGCACTATGCCAGCTGCGCTACAAGACGTTGCACTCATTGTGAACTCCGATGTGACTGCAGCTCAGGTAGAAGGTGCTCTTCGCCAGGGTGCAGGTTCACTTCTTGAATCGATTACCCTCTTTGATCGCTACGACAAGTTAGGGGATGGAAAGATTTCACTGGCCTTCTCGCTGGTATTCCGCGCCCCAGATAGAACCCTTACCGGTGCAGAGGTAACGCAGATGCGCGAGGCTGCGGTCGCTGCCGCAGTTAAAGCTACGGGAGCAGTTCTCCGCACTGCATAAATATGCAATCAATTGCATAAATATGCTATGGTGTGCCCATGAAGATAGGTGTCGTAGGAGCTAGTGGCTATGCGGGAGGCGAACTCCTTCGCCTCCTTGCATTCCATCCCCATTTCGAAGTAACTGCCATAACTGCACACTCCAATGCGGGGGAGCAGATCACATCGGTTCACCCCCAATTGCAGAGTTACGCTGGAAAGAAGTTCAGTGCATTTGCTCCTGCTGATTTCGCATCGTGCGATCTGATATTTCTCGCACTCCCTCATGGAGAATCTGCAAAGGTAATCTCGCAACTTCCCCAATCTGCGAAGATTGTTGATCTAGGTGCTGATTACAGGCTAGAGAGCGCGCAAGCGTGGACGAAGTACTACGGCGGCGAATATGCAGGATCCTGGACATATGGCCTTGCAGATATTGAGCCATTTAAGTCAGAGATCTTGAAATCATCAAGGGTTGCAAATCCAGGTTGCTATGCAACGTCGATTGCTTTAGGAGCAGCACCGGCAAGTGAGATTGCAGATTTAACAGATGTCGTAGTTGTAGCCGCTTCGGGAACCACTGGTGCAGGTAGAAACGCGAAGATCAATCTCATTGCTAGCGAGGTCGCTGGATCGCTCAGCTCATATAAATTTGGGGGAGTACATCAACACACTCCAGAGGTAGAACAAGCACTCTCCAAGATTTCTGGCGTCAAAGCAAGTATTTCATTCACGCCAATTCTTGCGCCAATGCCAAGAGGGATTCTCTCGACTATCACTGCAAAGCTGACCAAGAAGGTTTCTACTGAAGAGGCACACGCAATCTATTCGTCGTACTTTGCAAAGTCTCAATTCGTAACCGTCTTACCTCTAGGAGTTATGCCAAAGACTTCAGCCCTTACAGGTTCTAACCATGTCCAGATTCAGGTCGCTGTCGATGATCACACTTCACGCCTAGTTATCTCGGTAGCGATTGATAACCTCGGTAAAGGCGCTGCAGCACAAGCAATTCAGAACGCTAACCTGATGTGTGGTTTAGATGAGGCCGCTGGCCTTCGCTTCGATGGGCTGGGAGTATGAGCAACCTTCCTAAGGGCTTTAGGGGAGCGGCGATTGCAGCCGGATTGAAATCAAGTGGAGCGCTCGATCTAACGCTGATCGTTAATGATGGGCCTCGTTTTGACGCTGCCGCGGTCTACACAACAAATAAGGTTGTTGCAGCACCCGTTATCTGGTCGCGTGAAGTAACTAAGGGGAAGTTAGTACGCGCAGCTGTTCTTAACTCTGGTGGCGCAAATGCTTGCACTGGTCCACAAGGATTTGCAGATACACATCA
>JBILBB010000110.1:0-3978 GCA_044353955.1 Candidatus Planktophila sp.
GGCAGGTAAAGGAATCTGGGCTGTGCGAGTCCATGGTGTGAAAGCAAATGTGGAGGCGATTCGAAAATGAGCGATCTCATTAAAGTTACTGGAATTTGGGGATTTGGTTATCACGGCGTCTTTGAAGATGAAGCGAAGAATGGGCAAGATTTTTTTGTTGATCTCGAAATTTCACTCGACCTTACTAAATCAAGTAAGAGCGATGATTTGAAGGACACAATTGATTACGGTTCTCTTGCAGATTTAGTTGTAGAAGAAATCACTGGCGAACGAGTCGAACTCATTGAAAGACTTGCCGGCAGAATCGCTGATCGCATAAAGGGTCAATTCGCAGAGATAGAAAAGATTGCAGTCACAGTACATAAGCCAAAAGCGCCAGTATCTGCCCAGGTTGCTGATATCTCGGTGACAATTACCCGATGAAGGCTGTTATCTCGCTCGGTGCAAATATCGGTAATCCAGAGGAGCAGATGCAGCTAGCAATTGCCATGTTGCGTGAGGCGACAGATGTAATCGCACTCTCTTCAATTTATACAACAGAGCCAGTTGGTGGACCAGTACAACCTAATTACTTAAATGCAATTTGCATCACTGAGAGCGAACTACCTGCAGCTGATTTACTCGCGCTACTTCATGGAATTGAAAAGACCTTAGGTCGCGAACATGTAGAGCGATGGGGGCCACGCACAATTGATTTGGATCTCATTCAATATGGAACTATTTTGAGTAGCGCTCAAGAGTTAGAGCTTCCACATTCACGAGCGCATGAGAGAAAATTCGTTTTGGAGCCATGGCTTGAAGTTGAGCCAGATGCAATTCTCCTTACACACGGAAAAGTCTCTGAACTTTTGGAGCAATTGCGATAACGCTTTAGACTTAGCGCACTGCCTGCCCGGTACCTGAAAGGACTGGAGCCATGAAAGTAGTACATAGCGCTCAAGAGCTTCCTTCAGGCTGCGCATTTATTCCAACTATGGGCGCGCTTCATGCAGGACATGGCTCACTCTTTACATTGGCAAAGAGTTACAGCAGCGATGTAGTTGCAAGTATCTTTATCAACCCACTTCAATTTGAGAACGCAGAAGATCTCTTGAAGTATCCGAAGACTCCTGAAGCTGATATCGAATTGGCGCAGAGATCTGGCGTCACCCATCTCTGGTTTCCAAAGCACGATGAGATTTATCCTGAAGGTTATGAATCGCTGAAAGCTGGAGCAATCGGTGATCTCTTTGAAGGCGCGTCCCGACCTGGCCACTTTGATGGCGTTGTTACCGTTGTTAGCCGACTCTTTCAATTAGTAAAGCCACGCTATGCAATCTTTGGCGAGAAAGATTTTCAACAGTTGAAGTTAGTGGAAGAGATTCCAAGTGATGTAACTATTGTGCGAGCACCAATCATTCGCGAGGTCGATGGCCTTGCGATGTCATCTCGCAATGTACGCCTCACTGCTGAAGGGCGAGCTGCTGCTCCAATTATTTATAGAGCGCTCTCCACTGCAAAGAGTGAAGCTGAACTTCGACAGATACTCTCTACTGAGAAGTTACTTGAGCTCGATTACGCCACCTTTATCGATGAAGAGACCTTCCTGCCTGCCGATCAACGCTCAGAGCGCGTTCGTGCAATTGTCGCTGGCTGGATTAATGGGGTTCGTTTGCTCGACAATATGCAGATGGAGAAAAGCGCATGAAGTTACTAGCGCCTGCTCCGGGTTGGACTGCAACTGCCGATGTCATTGTTGTCGGTTCAGGAATTGCGGGGCTCACAACAGCGCTGCAATGCAGAACATTTGGTCTCTCTGTCTTACTTGTCACTAAGGCGAGTGTCGATGAAGGTTCGACAAAGTGGGCACAAGGTGGAATCGCCGCAGCACTTGGTGATGGAGATTCTCCAGAAGCTCACGAGAAAGATACTTTGGTAGCAGGTGCTGGACTCTGCGATGTTGATGCAGTGCGTGTACTTGTCACTGAAGGTCCTGAAGCAGTTCGTAAGTTAATTGAACGTGGTGCGATTTTTGATAAAGAAGATAGTGGCGAAATTGCCTTAACTCGCGAAGGTGGGCATCTTCGTAATCGCATTATTCACGCAGGTGGAGATGCAACAGGCGCTGAAGTATCACGTGCACTTCTTGCTGCAGTTCAGAATGACCCTGAGATTGAAGTTGTTGAGAATGCTCTTGTTCTTGATGCCCTTAAGAACGATATCGGTGAAGTCTGCGGAGTAACTCTGCACGTCATCGGTGCCGGTAGTCGCGATGGAGTAGGGCGTGGAATTGCAAAGGCGGTTGTTCTTGCAACCGGCGGACTTGGCCAAGTATTTGCGCAAACTACAAATCCATCTGTATCTACAGGAGATGGTGTCGCTTTGGCGCTACGAGCAGGTGCCAAGGTCGCTGATGTTGAATTTATTCAATTCCATCCAACTGTTCTCTGGCTCGGCAATAACTCAGAAGGACAGCAGCCACTGATCAGCGAGGCAGTACGTGGCGAAGGGGCTTACTTATTGGATGACGATGGCAACCGATTTATGCAAGGGGTTCATCCACTTGCAGAACTTGCTCCACGTGACGTCGTAGCAATTTCAATTATGCGCGTTATGAATAAGAGCAAGACGGGCCATGTCTGGCTCGATGTCCGCCATATCGAAGGATTTGAAGGAAGATTCCCAACAATTTATGCCTCATGCAAGAGCCACGGAATAGATCCACTCACACAGTTGATTCCAGTTGCTCCTGCTTCACATTACGCATCAGGAGGTGTCCGCGTAGATCTCAACGGCCGCACAAGCGTTAAAGGTCTTTATGCATGCGGTGAAACAGCATGTTCTGGAGTGCACGGAGCAAATCGTTTGGCCTCTAACTCATTACTTGAAGGACTTGTCTTCAGCGCAAGAATTGCAGCAGATATTGCAGCCAACCTTCCGGAATTTACAGAACCTGTCGATAATGCATCGAAGGCTATTCTGCTCGACCCAAAGGTTCGTCACGATATTCAAATCAGCATGAGTCGCGGTGCGGGAGTGTTGAGATCTTCTGATTCGCTCCTAAAGACAAGCTCTGATTTAACTCGCATCGAAGATAGAACTAGTGACCAGCCATGTGTTGAAGCATGGGAGACAACGAACTTATTCCAACTTGCTCAAGCAATCTTGAAAGCTGCTCTCATTCGCCAAGAGACCCGTGGATCGCACTGGCGTGAAGATTTCCCTGAAACAAGTGATCAATGGAGAAAGAGAATTGTTCAGCAGTTAGACCAGACTGGATATTGGACAAGTGGATATCAGGAGGTTGGAAAACCATGATTGATCGCGATTTAGTTAAACGCGCATTGGCTGAAGATCTCGATGGTGGTGAAGATATAACTTCTGTTGCAACGGTCTCCGGGACAGAGCGAGTTATTGCTGAATTCGTCGCACGTCGTGATGGCGTTATCGCGGGGCTAGATATGGCTCGCGCCGTATTGGAAGAAGTCGGCCTTACAGATATATCTATCTTTGTGAAGGATGGCGATCGCGTATCTGCAGGAAAAGTCTTGATGAGCGTTCGTGGTGATACCCGAGCAATCTTGTTGGCAGAGAGAACTGCACTTAATTTTCTTGGACATTTAAGTGGGATCGCAACGCTGACAAGCGTTTGGGTATCTGCAGTTGCAGGAACTTCTTGCAAGATTCGCGATACTCGCAAAACAACTCCAGGAATGCGCCTACTAGAGAAGTACGCAGTTCGAATGGGCGGCGGAACAAACCACCGAATGTCACTCAGCGATGCTGCTCTGATTAAAGATAATCACATTGCAGCAGCTGGTGGAGTGCAAGAGGCTTTCCTGAGAGTGCGTACGCAATTTCCAAAGGCTGAAATTGAGATTGAGGTAGATAACCTCGATCAATTGGCGGAGGTTCTTCCACTCAAACCTGACCTCATTCTTTTAGACAATATGAACCCTGCGCTCTGCCGCAAGGCAGTTGAAATGGTTGCAGGCAAGT
>JBILBB010000111.1:0-3977 GCA_044353955.1 Candidatus Planktophila sp.
CGAACAAATGCACGAGTAAGAGGGTTTGATTGAGTCTGTTGTGTGACATTCATATCTCCGCCGGTACCATGCCAGGTGTTATTTAGGCGCTCATTATTTTCTGACTTTTTAAAGTATGGAAGTACGTCCTCGTATCCCCAGCCCTTATTTCCATGCTGAGCCCAAGTATCGTAATCATTTCGATGTCCACGAATATAAATCATCGCATTAATCGAAGTACTGCCACCAAGCGTGCGGCCCTGCGGGTACCACATCTCACGATTGTTCATCTCAGGTTGCGGAACTGTGCTAAATCCCCAGTTCACATCAGGTGTGGTTAACTTTGTAAATCCAATAGGGATATGGATCAGCGGATTCCAATCTTTGCCGCCTGCTTCAAGGAGTAGGACCGTGTTCTCAGGATTGGCACTCAAACGGTTTGCGACGACGCAACCTGCAGCACCAGCACCAACTACGATGTATGAGAATTTGCCGTAATCTTTCATTTCCTGACTCCCGTCTACTTGTTTTCCATATTTACTTGGCTTGCTAACTTCTGTATTTCTTCCCAATTTCCCTCATCGATAAGCTTGGCTGGAGCAATCCATGAGCCACCCACGCATGCCACATTTGGAAGCGCAAGGAAGTCTTTGTAATTTGCCAATCCGATTCCACCTGTTGGGCAGAATGAGAGTTGTGGGATCACAGATGAAACCGCTTTAAGCCAAGCGATACCGCCTGACTCGACTGCTGGGAAAAATTTTGCAGTTGAAACACCATGTTCTAATAACTCGAGCGCCTCAGAAAGAGTTGAACATCCTGAAAGGAAAGGAAGGCCACTTCCTGAAAGTGCGCTTATGAGGTTATTCGTAGAACCTGGCGAAACTAGAAATTTAGCTCCCGCTTCAACAGCTCGAGTTGCGGTTTGTAGATCAACCACCGTGCCAGCTCCAACGAGCGCATCTGGCACCTCTGCTGAAATGCGAGATATCGCATCTAAAGCTGCAGGTGTGCGTAAAGTAATCTCAATTTTCTTTGTACCTGAAGCCACCAAAGTACGTGCCAAATCAACGGCCCTCTTAGCATCATTAATAACAACCACCGGAATTACCGGCTGATCACTCCAAAATTTATCAGTCATTGAGATTTACCACCCTCGATTCTTTCTAAACGCACGCAAATGTTCGACTATCAGATCGTGGTCATCAAGGTGTGGTAGACCAGATACGACAGCAATTCCCACAAGTACGCCATTCGTTTTCAATGGAAAGCCTCCCCCACAAACCGCTAAATCTGAGGTTCGAAATCCAAGATCTTCTTCTTGTATTTTGAGTGCTTCAACTTTTTCTCGAAGTGCAAGTGAACTGTGGCCCGTAAGTTCAACGGTATTTACTTTGCGCATAATCCAAGAATCGTTATCTGAGGATGTCCCTTCTAGCCCTACCTGAAATACCCGCTGCCCTCTAAGGAACATGGCTGCTGCTACGACCAAGCTCTTGCGCTCTGCATCGGCGACTATTGCGCTGCCTAGCTCAAGAAGATCTTTGCGGCTCCAGGGAGCCTCAGAAAGCTCGCTCTCATGATCCAAAGCAGTTTGGCGATTAGTAGTCATTACTTGAACTCCACTTCCGAAGCGATGCGAAAAGCTTGTGCTGCAATTGTGAGAGCAGGATTAGCGGCCGCAGATGAAGGAAAGAAAGATGAATCAATTACATATAAGTTTTCTAAATCATGTGCCTTGCAGTAAGAATCAAGCACCGACTTTCGAGGGTCATTTCCTGCTACAAGGGTTCCGCACATATGAGAATTTGTCTCAATCCCCATAGTCTCCTTTAATACAATTGGAAATCCGACTCTGTGGAGCATTCTCCGAGCACTCTTTACGAGTTGGTTATGCGATTTCATATTATTGGCTTTCCAATGAATTCGAATAACCCCATCTTCATCAACCGTGACCTTATTTTCTTGACTTGGAAGGTCTTCAGACTCCAAATAAATATCAAATGAGTGCTCTGCTAGAAACTTCAGCGCCCAATTGGGAGCCCATGGTCGAGCGCCTTTGAACATAGCTGCTTGCAGTTTTCCAAGCATCTGGATATTTCCGAGAGGAATACCTTGTGGGCTATCCCAGTACCAATCATTGAGCATCAAGGTTTTCTGAAAATTAGTTTTATTGCGTCTGAAAGGATTAAATCCCACCATGAATGTGGCGTTGTGAACCATCCAGTTCTTGCCAACTAATCCACTCGAGTTTGCTAATCCATGTGGAAATTTCTCTGATTTAGATTTCAAAAGGAGTGCAGCAGAGTTAGCTGCACCTGCTGACAAAATAAAGTAATTGGCGATAATCTCGTATTTTTCTCCATCTTTAGAGGCAGTGATTGAGGCAATTCTCTTGCCAGACTCATCGTGATTGAGTCGAGTTACTTCTATGCCCTCTACTAATTTTGTATTCCCTGTTGCCAGTGCCGGATCAATTCCAGAAGTTTCCGCATCGCTCTTTGCGCCAACTTTGCAGGGGAACCCATCACATGTCTTGCAGCGAATGCACAATCCACCTTCGCGTATATCAACACCCATGGCCATATGTGATGGATTGAGTCCAATTTTCTTTAACTTTTGGGCAATTCGTCCAACATACTTTTCGTGAGGTAAAGCTGGATACTTGTAATCACCAGAACGCCAAGGTTCAGTGGGATCCTCTCCCTGATTTCCATGAACTTTTAGTGCAATCTCAGCTTCGAAGTAATACTTCTCTAAGTCGGAGTAGGAAAAGGGCCACGCAGGTGAGACGCCCTCTGCTGCTTGATACTCCTGAAAATCTCTCTCGCGAAAACGGAGAAGGCTCGCTCCATATACCTTTGTATTTCCACCGACGTAGTAATGGACTCCGGGCACAAAGGATTTACCCTCGGAATTGCGCCATGTACCGGCATTCTTATATCGAGAGTGAAGGAAAACTTCTTTAGGCTCCCAATTCTCCTTTTCACGTGGCAATCTGTATCCACGCTCTAGCACAAGAACTTCCTTTCCTTTCTCTGCTAAAGCCCGAGCTGACATGCCTCCGCCCATGCCAGAGCCAACGATGGCTATCTCGGACCTCAACGTTGTAACCACAATTACTTCACAGATCCAGCAGTTAACCCTTGAATAAAGAAGCGACCAAGAGTCAAATAAGCAATCGCTGTAGGGATAGCTGCGATGAGGGCGCCAGCCATGAGAACGTTCCAGTTAACAGTTTGCGTTCCTGAGAGGTTGTTTAGAGCGACAGTTACAGGTTGCTTTGAAGGATCTGAAATCGTAATTACTCCGAAGAGGAAGTCATTCCAAATGTTTGTGAACTGAAATATTCCCGCAACAACAAATCCAGGAATCGAAATCGGAATAATTACAGAGAAGAATGTTCTAAGGATCCCTGCTCCATCAATCGCTGCCGCCTCAACTATCTCTTTTGGAATACTGACATAGAAGTTTCGGAAAATCAGGGTCGTGATTGGGATTCCATATACGACGTGAACCAGAATCAGTCCGGGGGTAGTTCCATACAGGTTTACCAGCTGGAGAAACTTAACGAGTGGGATAAGAATTGATTGGTAAGGAATAAACATTCCTACCAACATCATCGTGAACATCACACTACTAAATCGGAAAGTAAATTTCGAGAGCAGATATCCATTGAAGGAGCCGATAGCACTTGAGATGATTACTGCTGGAACAACCATCGTGAAGCTGTTCATTAGATTAGGTGAGAGCTTGCCCCATGCCTCTTGCAATCCATCCAGTGAGAATGGTGAAGGCGGAAGCCACATTGTTGTTACATCCGCATATTGCGGAGTCTTAAGCGCCGCCATGATCATCACATAGAAAGGCATCACAAATAACGGAACTAGGAAGCAGAGAATGATGAATTGAACTCGCCTTGACTTGCCGCCATGGCGAGCATGCGCACTCTTGTAAGGCTTCTTCTTAGTGGCAGCAATAGTTGTAGTGGACATCAG
>JBILBB010000112.1:0-3949 GCA_044353955.1 Candidatus Planktophila sp.
GTACACCGGAATCATTAACCGCGATATCTCTGCCATGGTTGCACGCACTGGCCACTTCGATCGTATTGTTATTTCAGATGCAGGTTTCCCCATCCCAGCAGGCGTTCCTTGTATCGACCTTTCAATGGGACCAAACATGCCAAAAGTTACCGATGTTTTGAAGATGCTCACACTCGAGCTTCCGATTGAGCAGTTCTGGTTTGCTCAAGAGATTCAACCAAGCGCTGATGAGCGCGCTAAAGAGCTTTCAGCGATCATGACGAAAGCTGAATGCATTCCCCTGCCCCATGCAGATTTCAAGGTACTTGCTTATGGCGCGGTCGGAGTCATCCGGACCGGTGATTACTTAGCCTGGGGCAACGTGATGGTTGCATCTGGAGTCGCTTACTAAATTCATCCAGCACATCAACATCGGTTAAGTCAGCGTTAATTCTTATTGAATTTGGGTAAATGCAGGTCGTATTGAATTGATATGACCCGAGTCAGAATTACAACAGCTCCCCCAACAATCGCGCAGATGCTCTGAGACAGATCAAGTTGATTTAAAGCAACAAATGTAATTGCGCCCATCATTGACGATGTCCCGATTGTTTCGCGATGAAGAAGAACTGGTTCTAGTTGGCACAGAACATCGCGAAGTAGGCCACCGGTTACTGCGGTAATTACTCCCAAGATTATCGCTGCATACCAAGCGATGTTCTCTTCGAAAGCTAGCTGCGTTCCGGACATTGTTGCAACGGCGAGGCCAAAAGTATCCATAATTAGAAGCGTCTTACCGACATGAGTGACTCGTCTAAAGACCAGGGTAAGAACTACCGCGGCAATAATGCTTGCAATGATCCAGGGATCGGTGATCCAAATTGGCGTGAGACCGAGAAATACATTTCTGAGGGTTCCACCTGATACAGATGCGACTGCTGCGATAAATGCGATTCCGCCGTAATCCAATCCTTTATCTGCTGCGACTCGTGCACCTACGAGGGCGAAGACAAATGTGGAGAGAAGGTCGAGAATATGGAGCAAGGACATGGCTAAAGAATAGAGATAATCTTCCATCTCTGCACAAAACTGCAAAAAGGTTTCTTTTGCATCACAATTTGCGTGTTTGCCTGTTATGTAGAAACTCAATTGCGTAGAGTTCCCCGCATGTCTACGAGCGCAGGATTAAGTACAGATAAGAATTGGTGGCGCCAAGCGGCGGTCTACCAGATCTACCCACGTAGCTTCGCTGATTCAAATGGCGATGGCATCGGGGATCTCAAAGGTGTCACTTCCAGAATTCCTTATCTTCAATCTCTGAGCATTGATGCTGTCTGGCTTAGCCCGTTCTATCCATCTGCACTTGTCGATGGTGGATATGACGTAGACGATTATCGCGATGTTGATCCAAAACTTGGCACTCTTGCAGATTTTGATGAAATGCTCGCTGAACTTCATAAAGTTGGAATTCGCGTATATGTAGATATCGTTCCAAATCACTCATCAAATCTTCATATCTGGTTTAAAGAAGCAATTGCATCGGAGCCAGGTTCTAAAGCTCGCAGCAGATACTTATTCCGCGATGGCAAGGGCGTAAATGGCGAACTTCCACCAACCGATTGGGTCTCGCACTTCGCACCATCGGCATGGACACATGAATCAGCAATGGGTGGCAAACATAACCAGTGGTACATGCATTGGTTTGCACCGGAACAACCAGATTTCAATTGGGATAACCGCGAGGTCCATGATGAATTCCTCAAGACCCTGAAGTTCTGGGCAGACCGCGGAGTAGATGCATTCCGAATCGATGTGGCACACGCACTGAAGAAGGATCTCTCAGAGCCACTTCGTAACCTCAATGTTTTCGAGGGGCTTGAAGAGCGCGGAAATAAAGGCAAGGGAATTCTCGCTGATCGCGATGAACTCTTCGCCATCTATAAAGAGTGGCGCAAGCTCTTTAATCAATATGACCCACCACGTGTGGCTGTTGCTGAGGCAAATGTTCATACGGAGAGAGTTCCGCTTTATGCAAGTACAAAGACTCTTGGTCAATGCTTCGACTTTAAATTCTTAGATACTCCTTTTGAAGCAGCTGTGTACAAGGAAGCTGTGCAGGATGCGCTCAAAGCCGCTACGAAGAATAAGTCGACATGCACTTGGGCTCTGTCGAACCACGATCAGATTCGACATGCAACAAAGATGGGTCTTAACCCAGCTGTAGATCGCAGGTCATGGATGCTTTCAGATGGCACATCGCACCCTCTTGATAAAGCATCAGGAACTCAAAATGGATTAGCTGCAACGCTCTTTGTATTGGCTCTACCTGGAGCTACATATATGTACCAGGGTGAAGAACTCGGTCTCCATGAAGTTACCGATATTCCTGGAGATCAGATTCAGGATCCGCAATACCTACGCAATCACAAGATTGATAAGGGGCGCGACGGTTGCAGAGTTCCTCTTCCATGGACCAAATCTGGACCTTCATTTGGATTCGGTACAGGTGGCGCACATCTTCCACAACCAAATTGGTTTGGTGACTACTCGGTAGAAGTTGAAGAGAAAGATAGCCAGTCGCCATTGGCAATCTATCGAAAAGCCCTTGAGTTGCGTAAGGGCTTAACGACTGAAGAGAAGGTCAAGTGGCATAAGACAGGAAATTCATCGGTGCTGCACTTCTCTCGCCCCAATGGTTGGCATTGCATTACAAACTTCCGGGCAGCGCCAATTGCGATGCCTAAAGGTAAGTTGCTGATTTCATCGCATCCACTGCAAGATGGAAAAATTGCAGCAGGTACAACGGTCTGGTTTAAGAAGAAGTAACTTTCTTTACGAGACGCCGATGATGTCGACGGAGAAAATCAGAGTTTCATTTGGCCCAATAGGTCCTGAACCAGCGGCGCCATAACCCATAGATGGTGGCAAGATCAACAATCGTCGACCGCCAACTTGTGCACCTGGTAAACCTTTCTGCCAACCTTCAACAACTCCAGCTAGCGGAAATGTTGCAGGTTCTCCGCCCCATGATGATTCAATAATTTTTCCTGTTGACCACGCCATGAGTGTGTAATGCACAGTGAGCGTTGACGTTGGAAGAACTTCTGCACCTGTACCAACAATTACATCTTTGGTTGTGAGTTCTGCTGGCGCCGTACCCTCTGGCTTGGAAATTGTTGGAGCTTCACCAGCAACTGCAGTGACGACTGGCAAAACTGTTTCACCTGTTGATGATGACATTGATATTCCTCCAGCTACTGTGAGCCCGATAAGTATGGCTACGATGATGGCCGCTAATGATTTACGGGGTAATTTCATGCGGTGACCCTACCGTTTTTCTTTCTCCAACTTTGTATTAGACTCGCGGTCGAAGATAAATGGGGGAAGAAATGGCATCGAAGAAGGTTTTGCAGACCGCAGCGCTGGCGGAGAAGTTAAGAACGTGGATGTATCTTCGTGGTGTTAAATCTGATCCATTCCTCAATAACTTGCTCGAGTCACTCGAGACAGGTAAGAACTTGCATATCTGGGCAGAGTTAAACCCCCTCGAGTATCTGCCACATCCAGAAGCGTCAGGTCACCTACGCAAGCAATCTATTGTTCGAGTCCTCACAATCATTCGTAACGTCTTGGTCTTTGCTCCCGTTGCTCTCACATGGGCTGCAGTAAGCGCAGCAACAACTGGATTTTCTAATTACACAGCTGAAAATCCCAACGGTGTAGCGAACTTCCTCGATTTCTGGCAGAACGGATATGGATATCTTGCTAGCCACTGGGAAATTGGTCATGTTGCGCAACTCGACTTCATCCTTATTCTCATGGTTATCGCACTAACTCTCTATGTCTCATTTGGCTCCTACCAAGTAGCTGCAACTCGCACACTTGAGGAGAATAAGCTCGATGAAGAGCGAGCTGCCCTTGCTCTTTCGATTACTTTAGAGATTCACGATAAGAAGAAGATCACAGCGGT
>JBILBB010000113.1:0-3931 GCA_044353955.1 Candidatus Planktophila sp.
TGCCTCATCGCTAAATTTCTCAACGCCATTGCGATCTTGCTCGAGAACCCACAACAGATATTGGCGAATATCGCCTGCATCGCGCCGCACCTGCTCGTGACGATCGATAATCTGCGCAAGCTCTGCATTCATCGCCCTATGTCGAAACCACCGAAACATAACTACCCCCTGCCTAAGATTCTAAGGAATCCCACCGACATTTCATCGGGCAGAGCTTGAAATCCCTCGCTAGCATTTATTCCATGCGCAGAACTCTCATCGCGGTCGTGGCAGCTGCATTTGTCCTCTCATCATTCTCGCCTGCCTCAGCTCATCAACCGGTGGCGCTTCTTCCAACAGATACAACTGCAGAGAATGGTCCGCTACTTGTCGATGGCACAGTTTCATTTGCAATTCGTGCGGCATTTTCAAAATCTGGACAGAAGCGAGCATTCCGCGCATCTCTTAAAGAGGGCGATCAACTCGAAGTTCAGTATTTGATTGTCGATAAGAAACCTGAGAGCGCGTTGAGCGCTAAGAGGTTGCCACAGTTGGTTATCACCGCGCCATCGGGTAAAAAGATCAATATCAAACTTACTGAGCGGACCAAGTTTTTTGAACCGTATGGCCGCACCAACTATCTCTATCTCGGTCGATACTCAGCACCAGCAGAGGCAGGAATCTATAGTTTCGTTGCAACATCCCGCACTAAGGCTGCAATAACAATTGCCGTTGGAGATCGCGAAGTTGAAGGTGACGTTCTCCGTGGACCAGCACCTAAACCATCTCCATCCCCAACTGCAACTCAGGCAGCGCCAACACCTGCTCCAGCACCAGCCAAAACTCAAGAAGCTCTCTACACAATGGCAAAGGTGAAAGAGAACAACAGCGCCACTAGTTGCTGGTCTGCAATCAATGGAAATGTTTATAACTTAACTAAATGGATTGAATCGCACCCAGGTAAACCCCAACCAATTCTTGGACTTTGCGGAACCGATGGCACTTCATCATTTAACGCCCGCCACCGTGGCCAGAGCAATCCAACATCAACACTTGCGGGTTATCTCCTTGGTCCACTTGAAAAATAATTCCTTGCAGATCTCAGTAAACAAACGAGGCTAGTACGGCTATTATCTGAACATGTCATTAGCGCTGGTCACTGGAGCCTCACGCGGAATCGGCCGCGAGATCGCACTCGCTCTTGCAGATGCCGGCCACACAGTTATCGCCGTCTCGCGCAAACCAAATCCAGATGAATCGCACCCGAAGATCACATCCATCGCAGGCGATATCAGCGACAACGCATTCGTGACCCAGCTGCAACAAGATGTCACCGCGCAATTCGGCCCCGTACAAATCCTCGTTAACGCAGCCGGAATCTTCGGCCCTATCTCGCTTATTAAAGATAGCGAGCCAGAACAATGGCTTGAGACCATCATGATCGATGCAATCGCACCGTATTACACATCCCGCGCATTCTTACCTGCGATGTTAGATGCCAAGTGGGGCCGTATTATTAATTTAAGTTCCGCAGCAGCACTGCATCAACCAGGCAAACTCAATAGCGCATATGCAACAGCGAAAGTTGCCCTCAATCAATTTACTCGCCACATGGCTGCAGAAATAAGTGGCAGTGGCGTTACCGCAAATGTGATTCACCCAGGCGATGTTCGCAGCGAGATGTGGGCAGATATCCGTGCAAAGGCAGCATCGCTTGGTGAAGATGGCGCCGATTACACATCATGGGTTGAGTGGGTAGAAAAGACCGGGGGAGATGACCCCACAAAGGCCGCAGATTTAATTATGAAATTGGTAAGCGATGAATCTGCAAATATCAACGGACAATTTTTATGGATCGATAACCCACTGCAAGAACCAATCGCAAGCTGGGATAAACCAATCGAATCACCGCCATGGTTGTAGCAAAGACTAAAAACGGATTTCCACCAAAGATCTGTCTTCGCTGCGAACGCCCCTTCGAATGGCGCAAGAAATGGGCACGGGATTGGGAGAACGTGAAGTACTGCTCAGAGAAATGTAAATCTGGAAAGTAAAGCTACACAAGAAACGATTGATTACGAATCTTGCTGCATAGACCACAAGGTCCAAATATGTGTGCGCACTGAACGTGGTTGACTCATAATCGTTGTGATTTGGAATGCCACATCTTCAGGTCGCAGATATGTCTTCAACTTATCTTCACCCGCTGTACGACCAAAGCCAAGGGCAAACTCAGTCTCAACTCCTGCAGGACAGACCAAGGCAACACGGACGCCCTTTGCTCGAAGTTCACGGTCAAGTGAGCCCGCGAAACCGATTTGCGCATGCTTTGTTCCGGTGTAGATCGCTTCAGTATCACCACCACGAAATCCTGCAACTGATGCAACGATAATGACATCGCCCTCTTTCTTGGCAAGCATTGTTGGCAGCGCAGCACGGATCATATGTACGGTGCCTTCATAATTTGTGCGCATCATGCGATTGACATCATCATCGCTGTGATCGAGTATCGAGCCGTAGAAGCCAATTCCTGCATTTGGAATCACTGTATCGATAGTCCCGAATGTATCAACCGCTGCTTTCGCTATCGATCTTGCAACCGAAGGATCAGAACAATCGCCAGCAACATAAATTGCGCTGCCACCGAGTTCAGCAACCATCTCCTTAAGTCGCTCTTCGTTACGGGCGCTAAGGACTACTTTGCAACCCTTCTCAACGAGTGCTCTTGCAGCAGCAGCGCCAATACCCGCCGTAGCGCCAGTAATAATTACAATTTTTCCCTTTAAATCGCGCAGTTGATATGTCATTACTGAAGATCAGCGCAAGCCTTGGCTGCCATCTCATTGGCATAATCCAAGTTTGAACCAGTCTCATCAAGAAGCTTTGCCGCTTCTGTCTCAAGACATTGCGAATACGTCTGCACTTCTTTTGGTTCTTCAGCCTTCTCTTCGCCACAACTGACAAGAGCTAGTGAAGTAGCAAGAAGCAGAACCGCCACAGGTAGTTTTTTCATGAGCCTAGAATAACTAGCGGTATTTTCTGGTCAAGCACTTTGCCCAACTATCACCCCTTAATGAAGGTCATAAACGAGGATTCTGCCGCTTCTAGGTATAAATTAAAGGCATGGAAAAGAAACAATTACCGATAATTGCTGCCATCTCAGATGGTTTTAAGCGATACACAGATTTCTCTGGGGCCTCAAGCAGATCTCAGTACTGGTACTTCATCCTCGGCACCACCATCGTCTCCATCATTGTTCAATGGATCTTGGGTGAATTTGCGGCAAATGTATTCACGATTGCGACAATCATTCCAACAATTGCTGTTGCGGTACGACGCATGCACGATGTGGGCAAGAGTGGCTGGTTTATCTTGGTGCCGATTTACAACTTCATTCTACTGCTCACACCCACAAAGCCCGCTGAAAATTAATTTTACGGTTTAGGCGAGTAGCCCATAACTTTGATTTCTCCTTGCGCATTTGCACGAACTAGCGCTCCTTCACCTGAATCGAGTGAGACTCCGGCAGCTGCCTGAAAGTTTACGAAGTGCCCCACAAAGACGAGCAAGCCTCGCTTATTCCTGTGATCATGGATCCGCTTCTTGATGTTCATAGTCTGCGGATGGGTAGCCCAATCAGATTCATCTTCAAAGAGTGAATCCAGATTCTTATTCAGCCGAACCTTGCCAATGTTAAGTAACTGCGCTGTCTCTTTTGCGCGGCACCATCTGCTGCTTTCAACACGCAAGATCTTTACTTCCTGTCGAACAAGCCACTGACCAACATCTCGCGCATCTTGGCGACCTTCATCATTGAGATTTCGCTGAGTGGAACAATCATTCACGTTGAAATTCTCAGGATCACCAACTCCAGGAGCCAACGCATGACGCATCACCAACACATAACCTTTTGGATTACTGCCTTTGAGTTGATCCCATATAGCTAATTCAC
>JBILBB010000114.1:0-3928 GCA_044353955.1 Candidatus Planktophila sp.
ATCCTTAGCTGTAACACCGGTCTTGAGAGTTCCTTCAACGTTGATTGCCATAGTCTTTGGGCGACTTGAAGGAAGTGTCTGTGTTGCAAGTACATGTTCAACTTCTGATGTACCAATACCGAATGCGATTGCGCCAAATGCACCATGGGTAGATGTATGTGAATCTCCGCAGACGATTGTCATTCCTGGCTGAGTAATGCCGAGCTGCGGTCCAACTACGTGGACCACACCTTGATCTGCATCTCCCAATGAGTGGATGCGAATTCCAAATTCTTTAGCGTTATTGCGAAGAGTATCGATCTGTCGCTTTGAAACCGGCTCGGCGATTGGCTTCAAAATATCAATGGTGGGTGTGTTGTGATCTTCTGTGGCAATAGTTAGGTCTGGGCGACGTACCTTGCGCCCTGCAAGACGTAGGCCATCAAATGCCTGCGCACTTGTAACTTCATGGATAAGTTGCAGGTCGATATAGAGAAGGTCTGGTTCTCCTTCTGCTGAACGAACGATATGGTCTTCCCAAATCTTCTCCGCAAGTGTCTTACCCATTAGCTTGGTGCTCCTTCAGTCGTACTTCATTGATTCATGTAAATTATTGCATCTCATCAGGTGGGATGCTAATATCAATCCGTGGATAAGAATAGCGGAGTCGGCGTCTTAGATAAAGCCGTAAGCATCTTGGCTACCCTCGAATCCGGCCCTCACTCCCTCGCTGAACTCGTTGCTGCTACCGGCATCGCTCGGCCTACCGCCCACCGCTTGGCTGTCGCCCTTGAATTCCACAGACTTGTTGGCCGCGATCTCAATGGCCGCTTCATTATTGGTCCTCGCTCATCTGAACTCGCTGCTGCTGCCGGCGAAGATCGACTTATCGCAGCTGCCGCACCTGCTCTTGCCGCACTTCGCGATGCAACCGGTGAATCAGCGCAGTTGTATCGCCGTCAAGGAGATATCCGAATCTGTGTTGCAGTTGCAGAGCGTTTATCTGGACTTCGCGACTCTGTACCAATCGGTGCAGCGCTCACAATGCAGGCGGGTTCTGCTGCACAAATTTTAATGGCTTGGGAAGATTCCGAGAAGATTCATCGCGGTCTTAAGAATGCGCGTTACACAGCAGCTCATTTGGCGGCAGATCGTCGTCGCGGCTGGGCTCAATCTGTCGGTGAACGCGAAGCTGGCGTTGCATCAGTTTCTGCACCCGTACGTGGTCCCAATGGAAAAGTAATAGCTGCTGTCTCAATTAGCGGTCCTATCGAGCGCTTAGGACGGCAACCAGGGCGTTTACATGCCGCAGCGGTTGTTGCAACAGCAGAACGTCTTACAGAGCATTTAAAGCAAGTTAAATAACTTAGCGCTCTGATAGATCGAGCTCGCGAAGTACTCGAGAGATGATTGAAAATCCAAAACCTTTTCGCTGCAATAGCGATTGAATTCTGCGCACCTGAACATCGGGTGCAAGGCGTGACATTGTGTTGTACTTCTTAAACCCTAAATCAAATGCTGAGCGATATTCGGATTCATCATCAATCGCCTCAATAGCCTCATCAATAAGCTCTTGAGTGATGCCCTTCTGACGAAGTTCGCCTGCGATGATTCGCTTTGAAATCTTCTTGTGGTCATGGCGCGACTTAGCCCAAGCGAGTGCGAACTCTCGATCGTTGACGAGGCCGCTCTCTTGTAAACGAAAGAGAACTGCCTGCGCAATATCATCTTCGACGCCACGGGTCTTAAGGTGAGCGAGAAGCTCGCCCTTACTCTTTGCTCGAGTAACAAGTGCGTTGAGCGCAATTGTGTGAGCAATTTCGTAAGGGTCAGAGCCCTCGCCTCGTGAAACCTTTGCAAATTGCAGTGAAATTAGAAATCAACCTCTGCTGCTGCTTCATCGATCTCAGCGATAAGCGCTGCATCGACCTCTACAGGTACGAAGCTTGCGCGAATCTTTGATTCGATTTCGTTGGCAAGATCTGGGTTATCGATAAGGAAAGCACGTGAGTTCTCCTTACCTTGACCGAGCTGATCTGCTTCGTAGGTATACCAAGCGCCAGATTTCTTAACGATACCGAGCTCAACGCCCATATCGAGAAGTGAGCCTTCGCGAGAGATTCCAACGCCGTAGATAATGTCGAACTCTGCCTGCTTGAAAGGTGGAGCCATCTTATTTTTGACGACCTTAACGCGTGTGCGGTTACCGACGGATTCAGTGCCATCCTTAAGAGTTTCAATTCGACGAATATCGAGGCGAACAGATGCGTAGAACTTAAGCGCCTTTCCACCTGTTGTTGTCTCAGGAGAACCGAAGAAGACGCCAATCTTTTCGCGGAGCTGGTTGATAAAGATTGCAGTTGTCTTTGATTGGTGAAGTGCACCTGTGATCTTGCGTAGCGCCTGTGACATAAGACGTGCCTGGAGACCCATATGTGAGTCGCCCATCTCGCCTTCGATTTCAGCGCGAGGAACCAACGCTGCAACTGAGTCGACAACTACGAGATCGAGTGCGCCAGAGCGGATCAACATATCCATGATCTCGAGAGCTTGCTCGCCGGTATCTGGCTGTGAAACGAGAAGTGCATCGATATCGACGCCAAGCTTCTTTGCATACTCTGCATCGAATGCATGCTCTGCATCGATAAATGCGCAGATTCCGCCAGCTTTTTGGGCGTTAGCAATTGCATGCAAGGTAAGAGTTGTCTTACCTGAAGATTCTGGTCCGTAAATTTCAATAATGCGGCCACGTGGTAGGCCACCGATTCCGAGTGCAACATCGAGTGCGACAGAGCCAGTTGGAATTACTTCGATAACTTGTGCTTGTCGATCTGACATCTTCATAACTGAGCCCTTACCAAACTGACGTTCGATTTGAGCAAGTGCGGTATCTAACGCCTTTTGACGGTCAGATGTATTTTTATCTTCAGGCTTTGATTTTTCAGCAGCCACTGTCTTCTCCTTTTATCTCGAACGTTGGCGAGCGCCACCGTTGGTATTCGGCCCAGAAGGTACGGATTTCTCGGCTACGGCCCGTGGCGTTATAGAGACGCTGTGGGCGGATGCTGAGCTCCGCTCTGGATGTGCAGGGATTAATGTATCCGAACATCTGTTCGAAATGTAGCAGGCGCCACCGACAAGTAGGGTGTGTCGCGTGTTGATCCTGCTGCCGCCCTCCGAGAAGAAGCTCGAGACCAGCAAGCCGACCCCAGCCCACTCGGTCTACACGGGCGTTCTCTATCAAGCCCTCGATTGGGCGAGCTTGTCCGCTGCAGCGAAGAAGCGTGGCGAGAGCGCCCTCATGATTATCTCTGCCAAATACGGAGCCGTGCGCCCGAGCGATCGCATTGAGAGCTATAAAGAGAAGATTGATAACAAGATGATGAAGGGCGTTGTTGCAGCGAAGTTGGATCCAATTAAGGTTCCCCTGATTGTTGATTGCCGTTCATCTACCTACAAGACAGTCTGGCCTGCGCCTGTAGATATCACTGTCGAGGTTCGAGTCTCGACTGTAGTCGATGGAGTTCGAACAGTGGTAACCCATATGTCGAAGAAGACTCGCGGAGAAATTACACGCTGGTTACTGCAATCGAGGTCGATGCCTAAGACCCCAGAGGATCTCTACGCAATTGTTTCTGAGAAATATCCCTGCGCTCTAACTCCATCAGATGGCGTTGAGCCCTGGGTGCTCGAAGTTATCGCCGTTTAACTACCGAGCTGAAAAGGCTGTCTTCTTAATCAAATCAACGGTGAGTTTTGGGTAATTCCACATAATCACGTGGGCACAATTATCAACAACAATCCAGCGCGAGTGCTTTGGCGCTACTTCTCGCACTTGGGCTTTAGGTTCTGGAAGCGTCAGGTCGTAATCTCCGAAGACAATTGATACTGGGATCTTCTCTGAAACATGGGATTCAAATTTCTTAAATCGAAGAGCGCGCCACGTTGG
>JBILBB010000115.1:0-3903 GCA_044353955.1 Candidatus Planktophila sp.
TAATTGATCTGATGCAGGAGATTGCATCTTCATGGAAACCCTCAACAATTATTGCTGCAGTTATCTCGTACTTACCTGAATTTATTGGGCGGATATCGCGAGTTGATTCATAGATAGGAAAGCGCTTCTTCGGGCGAAGTTCATACCCACCTGCGACATCAACTACCTCGAAACCTTGTGCCGCAATCTCATCACGAAGTTGATCAGAGAGTGCAAAATTCTTTTCAGCTCGAGCCGCCTGACGTGCACGAGCTAATTCATGGACGGAATCTGGAGCGCTCACTGAGCCACAACTGCCTTCGCCATTCCAAGAACTTTTACACCTGCAGATGTTGCGCTCAATGAGAGTGAAATTTTTCCATCAGACACATCGGTAACTGTGGCAGTTACGGTGAGGTCAACTTTTTCACCTGCAGGAACAATGACTGGCTTGGTGAAGCGAGCGCCGTATTCAAGAACCTTTGCTGAGCCACCTGCGAAGTCTGAGACATATTTGCCTGCGAGCGCCATGGTGAGCATTCCATGTGCAATCACATTGGGAAGACCAACAGATACTGCAAACTCTTCATTCTGATGAATTGGGTTCTGATCTCCCGATGCATCTGCATATTGCTTGAGCAGTGCACGGTCGAGATAGAAAACTCTTTCAGGAAGTTCTGTACCGACTTCAATCATGCTCGCACCACCAATGTGGACCAGGCAGAAACTACAACTTCACCTGAGCGATGGAGGTCTGAGCGAACGGTAACAATCTCATTACCTGCAGCGACTCGGTAGCTCTCGATAGTTGCATTACAGGTAAGTGGGTCTCCAGCTTTGATGGGAGAGAAGATTTCAAATTTCTGATCGCCATGAACAAGGCGGGTCCAATCCAAACCAATTTCGGGTTGGGTCAGAATTGCTTCAAATTGCGACAAGGTGATTCGAATGGTGAAAGTTGGTGGAGCAATACCTGTATCTGTCTCGCCGACAACGGCGCAGAAGGCATCGATTTCAGATTGAGAAATTGTTATTACATCTGTACCCGCGAAGGTACGCCCGACCGAATCGGGGTTGAGCATTAGCGGGTTTCGCGGTGAAGAGTTGAAGACTTGCAACGTGGACAGAACTTCTTGAGTTCCATACGGTCTGGATCGTTGCGGCGGTTCTTCTTGGTGATGTAGTTACGCTCTTTGCAATCAACGCAGGCCATGGTGATCTTTGGACGAACGTCCGCGCTCTTACTTGCCATGGTCATTACTCCTTCGTTGATGATGCTGTAACAGGCGCTCAGATTACCCGAGCGTGCTTCAATGGTGAAATCCGTGCGTATTTCGAACGGATTTGGTACTAGTAGCGGAGGCGGGATTTGAACCCACGACACAGCGATTATGAGCCGCTTGCTCTACCAAGCTGAGCTACCCCGCCAAGGGCGTGCACGTACATATTAAATTGTGTCGAACTTTTCTTGCGAGCCCCCCACCAGAATCGAACTGGTGACCTTTTCCTTACCATGGAAACGCTCTACCGACTGAGCTAGGGGGGCAGTGGTAGAGAGAGAAGTCTAGGGGTTAAGGCTCAAAGTGAAAAATTGCGGTTATTACAGCGCAGGATCCAATGCAATTTTGCCTACAGATTCACGAGCGAGCATAGATTTATGAGCAGAGCCAGCTTGGCTCAATGGATATGTAGCCCCGATAACTGGTTTCAATTTCCTATCAGAGATCAAAGTAAAGAGCTCTTCAATCACATCGTTGAATAACTCTTTCTTACCAAAACAATTTGCGAGCCAGAATCCTGCAACAGTCTTTGAACCGTGCATCAGCGCGCCAGGATGAATTGGAGTTGGCGCCGTACGAGATGCCATTCCAAATGTAATTAGCTTTCCAAATGTGCCGAGTGCGAGAAGGCTCTGATCAAATGTCTTTCCACCGACCATCTCGAGAATCAAGTTAACGCCACGTCCGCCATTTGCATCTCTAATTGCCTTTGATAAATCTTCACTCGCTGCATCGACCACGTGATCGGCGCCTAACTTCTTTGCAAGCTCTGCCTTTGCATCTGATGATGTAACTGCGATGACTTTTGCGCCCCACAATTTTGCAAGTTGAATTGCGATTGTTCCAACGCCACCGGCTGCTGCATGGACAACCACGGACTGACTTTTTTCTAGCTGCCCCATCGTTTTAAGTAAATGCCATGCAGTTGATCCCTGGACCAACATGCAGAGCGCTTCTTGATCTGTAACAGAATCTGGAACCGGAATCATGACGCTCTTATGTGCAATAGCTTTCTGCGCGTATCCCCCAGATGAAACGCTGGCTAGATATCGCTTGCCGCCGTTCGTCCCTACGACTTCAATTCCAGGAATCATTGGCAAAGTTTGTGGAGAAAGATAACTATTCTCAGTTTGATGGGTATCTGCGTAATTGATGCCTATGGCTGTGACATCAAGCAGTACTTCATCAGTTCCTGCAACTGGATCTGGCAGATCCAGATATTTCATTACATCTGGGCCGCCGAACTCAGTTATCTGAATAGCTTTCATCGAGGACAGGTGCAGCGTTGCTCTGAAGCGACATCGTGCAGAGCGTCCTCTATATGCTCACCGCAGCCTTGCCACGTCGGCTTTCCACAACTCTTGCACTGAACTTTGCTACACATGGAGTCTCCCTAGAAGTACTTTCTTACGCTCTTCTTAATCTTATTCCAATATTTCCCAGTTTGCTTTCTTGGTGAAACCTTTAGGACTTTATCTTTAGCAGGCTCATCCGGAGTAAAAACATCCGTGAGTGCAGGTGAATTCTGGTCCAGGGAGTCCGCGATGATTCCAATATTTGCAACGATTGATAGGCCTCGAACGATCTGTTCTTGATCCACATCTTTTCCATCTTCAATCAGTGTCTCGGCAAGAACTGACCCCGCTTCACGAACATCATCGGTTGGGGTAGGGCCAAAGTCTGAAATGTCATCAGGGGTTTCAATATGGGATGAGATTGCATAACTAGCTGCAGATAGCGCTACTGCAATCTGCTTCTTAGTTGAATCCGCAATTCCGCCTTCGACTGCAGAATCAAAGAGAGTTCGGGCAATTGTGCGAACTTGAACCAGGGTGTGTTCAGCTGCAACACCTTCAATATAAATCTCTTCTGCCTCATCTTTTTCGGCAGTTGGAAACCATCGCGCATGGCTTCGCGCTTCAACAGATTGCGCTCTGATTGCAGGTACTTCTTCAACGAGCAGTCGTGCCCGAGCAAGCCAACTTCCAGCATCTTTCTTTGTATATCCCGCCGCAACTCCTTCGGACATTTCCGCAAGAAGTGCAGCAGCTTTTGTGCTGACGTTTTTAATCTGAATTCGCGCACGACCAACAGGTGTATTGGGATGAGAGAAGTATGAGAAGAAGATTGCGATAGTTGCACCGATGAGGGTTGATCCCAATCGACTTTCAGCCGTACTCTCGGATATTCCTGGGCCAATAACAATGAGCGCAGTTACCGGAACATTTACAGATGCAACTTCTCCAAGGTGTAATGCGCGAGCAATAACTGCGCAGAGAATAATCGTTGTGGCGATTGCCAAGAATCCAAAGTTAAAGAGATGGACGGTAAGCAGGGCTATACCCGCACCGATTGCAGTGCCCACAATCTGTCCAAATCCTTCTCGCATGGACTTATGCAGAGAGATGCGGATACTTAGGGTGGAAACGATGGCAGCGACAACGCCACCATTAGTGATTAGTAAGTCACCTACAAACCAAGAGACGCCACCCGAGATTCCAGCGACAATTATCTGACGAACCCAGTTCTTGCGGTTCTTGAATAAGTTGATGAATTTCCTGAACATTAGGCTGAGTTTACGCCTTTCAACTCCGATTAGGATGGCGCCATGACTGCAACAGCCCCATCTGATGAAGAGATTCGT
>JBILBB010000116.1:0-3873 GCA_044353955.1 Candidatus Planktophila sp.
CTTCATTGTTGCTGACAGCTGCAGTTCATCACCACTTGATTCGCGAGAAGACTCGCACAAAGGTAGGACTCGTTGTCGAAGCGGGCGATGTACGTGAAGTTCACCATGTTGCACTTCTCATCGGTTACGGTGCAGCTGCTGTAAATCCATATCTCGTTATGGAGACAGCTGAAGATTTAGTTAACCAAGGAATCATCACTGGAATTACTCCTGAGAAAGCTGTTCGCAATGTTATTAAGGCGCTCGGTAAGGGCGTTCTCAAGGTGATGTCGAAGATGGGTATCTCAACTATCGCCTCTTACACAGGCGCCCAGGTCTTTGAAGCTATCGGTCTTGCTCAAGTTGTTGTCGATGAATTCTTCGTTGGTACAACTTCTCGACTCGGTGGCGTTGATCTCGACGTGATTGCAGAAGAGACAATTAAGCGCCACCACTTCGCTTACCCGGTAGGCGGAGAGATCCCTGGTGCTAAGCGCCTTGCAGTCGGAGGCGAATACCAGTGGCGTCGTGATGGAGAGCCACACCTCTTCAATCCAGAGACAGTCTTTGCGCTTCAACACTCAACTCGCAATAAGCGTTATGACATCTTCAAGCGCTACACAGATAAGGTCAACGATCAGAGCAAGACCCTGATGACGCTCCGTGGGTTGTTCCAATTTAAGGAAGGTCAACGAGCACCTATTTCTATCGATGAAGTTGAGCCAATCTCAGAGATTGTTAAGCGATTCTCAACAGGTGCGATGTCATACGGCTCAGTTTCGCAAGAAGTTCACGAGACCCTTGCTATTGCGATGAACCGCTTAGGCGCTAAATCAAATACTGGCGAAGGTGGAGAAGATCCAGCTCGCTTTATTCCGATGGCAAATGGTGATTCAAAGAAGAGCGCAATCAAGCAGGTGGCATCCGGTCGCTTCGGCGTCACAAGTAATTACCTCATCAATGCAACTGATATTCAGATCAAAATTGCACAGGGTGCAAAGCCTGGAGAAGGCGGACAGCTGCCTGGCTACAAGGTCTATCCATGGGTTGCCAAGGCTCGTTACTCAACACCGGGCGTTGGGCTTATCTCGCCACCACCTCACCACGATATTTACTCAATTGAAGATTTAGCTCAGTTGATTCACGACCTAAAGAATGCAAATAAAGAGGCACGCGTGCATGTAAAGCTTGTCGCTGAAGTTGGAGTCGGAACGGTTGCAGCAGGTGTCTCAAAGGCACATGCTGATGTAGTTCTGATCTCTGGCCACGACGGTGGAACAGGTGCGTCACCTTTGACATCACTTAAGCATGCTGGCGCTCCATGGGAGCTCGGACTTGCTGAAACACAGCAGACACTTCTTCTCAATAACTTGCGCGATCGCATCGTTGTTCAAGCAGATGGTCAGCTTAAGACTGGTCGCGATGTTGTTATTGCAGCACTTCTCGGTGCAGAAGAGTTCGGTTTTGCAACAGCCCCACTAGTTGTTTCTGGCTGCATCATGATGCGCGTCTGCCACTTGGATACATGTCCTGTTGGCGTTGCAACACAGAACCCAGAACTTCGTAAGCGCTTCTCAGGTAAGCCTGAATTCGTAGAGACTTTCTTCGAGTACATCGCTGAAGAAGTCCGTGAAATTCTCGCATCCCTTGGCTTTAAGACACTTCTTGAAGCAATTGGCCATGTTGAGTATCTCGATACACGCGCAGCTGTGGATCACTGGAAGGCGAGCGGTCTTGATCTTTCACCACTTCTCGTTCGCCCAGATGTCGATTCACCGCTGCACAACACAACGAAGCAAGATCACGGTTTAGCTGCTGCTCTTGATAACAAGTTAATTGAGCTCTCAAAGGCTGCTCTCGAAAAGAAAGAGCCGGTACGCATTGATATGCCAGTACGTAACGTCAACCGCACTGTCGGAACGATGTTAGGTGCAGAAATCACTCGCCGCTACGGTGCCGAAGGACTTCCAGCTTCAACTATCGATGTAACTCTTCACGGATCTGCTGGCCAATCACTCGGTGCATTTATTCCTCAGGGTCTTGCACTTCGTCTCTATGGCGATGCCAATGATTATGTCGGTAAGGGAATCTCAGGTGGGCGCGTTGTTGTTCGCCCTGATGAGAAAGCGACATTTAAATCTGAAGAGAATGTCATCGCAGGAAATGTCATCGGTTACGGTGCAACTTCTGGTGAGATCTTTATCCGTGGTCTTGCTGGAGAAAGATTCTGTGTCCGAAACTCAGGCGCTCTCGCAATTACTGAAGGTGTAGGAGATCACGCACTGGAATATATGACTGGCGGAACAGTTGTCATCCTCGGTCGCACTGGTCGCAATATTGCAGCAGGTATGTCTGGTGGTCGCGCATTTGTCCTCGACCTCGACACCGCAGTAGTAAACGCTGAGATGGTTGATGTCCTAGCGGTTCCTGCGGATCAGAAGGAGACTCTCCGCGGCTATATCTCTTCATTCCATGTCGAGACTGGTTCTAAGGTCGCAGAATTACTGCTTGCAAACTGGGATAAGGAAATTTCACGATTCTCATTGATTATGCCTCGCGATTATGCTCGCGTACTTGCAGCTATCGAAAAGGCGACTCGAGAGGGATTACCTGTCGATGAATATGTAATGGAGGTTGCAGCAAATGGCTGATCCAAAGGGCTTCTTAACTACTCCTCGCGAGACTCCTAAGCGTCGACCTGTCGATGTACGTATTCAAGATTGGCGCGAAGTTTACGAACCACAATCGATGGAGCACCTGCAGAAGCAAGCTGGTCGTTGCATGGATTGCGGTATTCCTTTCTGTCACTCAGGTTGCCCACTTGGCAATCTCATTCCTGAATGGAATGACCTCATCTGGCGCGGCGATAAGAATGAAGCAATCGATCGCTTACACGTCACCAATAACTTCCCAGAATTCACCGGTCGCCTCTGTCCTGCACCATGCGAAACAGCGTGTGTAGTAGGCATTAATCGTGACGCTGTAACTATTAAGCAGATTGAACTTCGTACAATCGAAGAAGCTTTCGATGCAAATAACGTTAAGCCTCTTGCACCAGAACGTCTTTCAGGTAAGACAGTTGCCGTTATCGGTTCAGGTCCTGCAGGTCTTGCTGCGGCACAACAGTTAACTCGTGCAGGTCACACTGTTGCTGTCTATGACCGCGCCGACAAGATCGGTGGATTGCTCCGCTACGGAATTCCAGAATTTAAGATGGAGAAGCACATCGTCGATCGCAGACTTGCACAGATGGAGCAAGAGGGAACTCGCTTCAGACCTGGCGTCAATGTCGGTGTAGACCTGACTGGTTCACAACTTCGCACTAAGTACGATGCAATCGTTCTAGCAATCGGTGCAACACAATGGCGCGATCTTCCAATTCCTGGTCGCGAAAACAAGGGCATTTATCAGGCGATGGAGTTCTTGCCTTGGGGCAATAAGCAGGCGCTCGGCGAAGTAGAAGTTCCACCGATTAACGTCGCCGGAAAGCATGTTGTCATTCTTGGTGGTGGAGATACTGGCGCTGATTGCCTCGGAACATCTGTCCGTCAAGGTGCAGCAAGTGTTACTCAGCTAGAGATCATGCCTCGCCCAACTGAAGAACGTCCATCATCACAGCCTTGGCCTACATATCCAATGATTTACCGCGTTTCTAGTGCACATGAAGAACTCGATAACCGAGTCTTCTCTGTGAGCACACAAGAGTTTGTCGGCGATGGAAATGGCAATCTCAAGGCCCTCAAGATTGTTGAAACAAAGTTTGAGAATGGAAAGTTCGAACCTGTTCCTGGAACAGAGAAGGAAATTCCAGCTGATTTCGTATTCCTTGCAATGGGATTTACTGGCCCTGAAAAGTCTGCGCTCATTGATCAGTTAGAAGTGGCTCTCGATGAT
>JBILBB010000010.1:0-14193 GCA_044353955.1 Candidatus Planktophila sp.
GCGAAAGATTATGACGAGCCTTCAACAGTTATCGCCGGCACAATCATCGCCCTACTCCTACTTCTCACCCCAGGACTTCTCAAAAAGCGCACAGGTTGGATTCTTGGCTCGATTCTCCAATTTCTGGTGATCGGCTATGCGGTGGTCGTTCCCTCTTTGGCCATAGTTGGTCTGATATTCGGGGGACTCTGGATTGCAGCCATTGTGGTGGGGCGCAAGGGTGAGGCTGCCCGAGCAGCCCTCATGGCTTCACAGACTCCCAACCCCGAATAGACTGCACCCGTGAGCATAGAAAAAACCTTGATACTCGTTAAGCCCGATGGCGTTGCACGCGGTCTGGTCGGCGAAGTCATCGCTCGAATTGAAGCAAAAGGTTATTCAATTTCTGCACTTCGTATGTTGCAAGCAGATCGCGCACTACTTGAGAAGCACTATGCAGAACATCAGGGCAAGCCATTCTTCGAACCACTTGTTGAATTTATGATGTCGGGTCCAATCGTCGCACTCGTCGCCGAAGGCAATCGCGTCATAGAAGGATTCCGATCACTTGCTGGAGTAACTGATCCAACCGTTGCAGCTCCCGGAACAATCCGCGGAGATCTTGCACGCGATCAAGGAACAAAGGTTGTACAAAATATTGTTCACGGTTCTGATTCACCCGAATCAGCTGCTCGTGAAATTGCTATTTTCTTTGAGGGGAAATAAATGTCTAACAGAATGTCATTCATTGGCCGCGATATGGCGGTTGACCTAGGAACTGCAAACACTCTTGTCTATGTTCGTGGTCGTGGCATCGTGCTTAATGAGCCATCTGTTGTTGCAGTCAACCAAGACACTGGCGGAATTCTCGCCGTCGGTCTTGAAGCGAAGAAGATGATTGGTCGTACCCCGGGAAACATTGTTGCTATCCGTCCCCTTAAGGATGGCGTAATTGCAGACTTCGATACAACCGAACGCATGCTCCGCTACTTCATTCAGAAGGTGCACCGTCGTAGCTACTTAGCAAAGCCAAGAATTGTTGTCTGCGTACCTTCAGGTATCACGGGCGTTGAACAGCGCGCAGTGAAAGATGCTGGTTATGCAGCAGGTGCTCGTAAGGTTTACATCATTGAAGAGCCAATGGCTGCGGCTATCGGTGCAGGACTTCCAATCCACGAACCAACAGGAAATATGGTTGTCGATATCGGTGGAGGAACAACAGAAGTTGCTGTGATTTCACTTGGTGGAATTGTTACAGCGCTCTCCATCCGTATTGGCGGAGATGAGCTAGACCAGTCAATTATTAACTGGACTAAGCGTGAATATTCATTGCTTCTCGGAGAGCGCACAGCTGAAGAGATCAAGATGGCAATCGGTTCTGCTTACCCACTTCAGGGCGAGAATGATGCAGAAATCCGCGGACGCGATCTTGCAACTGGTCTACCAAAGACAATCGTTGTTACTGCAGCGGAAATCCGCAAAGCGCTTGAAGAGCCTGTAAATCAGATCATCAATGCTGTTAAGGCAACTCTCGATAAGTGCCCACCAGAACTTGCTTCAGATCTTATGGATCGTGGAATTGTTCTTACTGGTGGCGGAGCACTCCTTAAGGGACTTGATGAGCGTCTACGTAAAGAGACAGGAATGCCAATCCATATTGCAGACCGACCACTCGATGCAGTTGTCGAAGGTTCAGGAAAATGTATTGAAGAGTTCGAAGCCCTTGAAAAGGTTTTGATCTCCGAGCCTCGTCGATAGGTAATCACAAGTGCGCTACGGCGGCGACAACCGCGGTCGCTTACTAATCATTGCTCTGGTTGTCACCTCGCTCTTTCTTATAACCCTGGATCTTCGTGGTGTTGCTGTCATTGATGGAGTCCGTACCGGAACCCAGACCGCTCTTACACCATTTCAAAAAGCAGGTTCTTGGGCGCTGACTCCGGTGAGAAACTTTGTATCAGATGTTACTCACCTCGGAAGAACCCGCAATCAGATCAACAGGTTAAAGGCAGAGAATGAGAACCTTCGAAGCAAGTTACAGAATCGTAAAATTGCAGATGCGCAACTTGGTCAGCTGAAAAAGGTATTGGATTTAGCTGGCAAGGCTGAGTACAAAGTTGTCAGTGCAAAGGTAATCTCGCAAGGATCAAGCGCTTCATTTACCCAAACAATTACTATCGATGCTGGAACATCTTCCAAAATCTTCGAGAACATGACAGTGATTTCAGGTTTCGGTCTGGTTGGAGTAGTAAAGAAGGCTTATTCAAATAGTGCACTGGTACAACTTGCTTCAGACCCTGCATTTAAAATTGGTGCGCGAATTGCGGGCACGCAGCAGATTGGAATTCTCAGCGGACAAGGAAGTCGTAAAGGCGTGCTGCAATTGTTAGATAACTCAACAGAAGTTCAGGTTGGCGATGTATTACTTGCCCGAGGAAGCCAAAATGGTCGCCCATTTGTCCCTGGCGTACCAATCGGTGCGGTTACCAAAGTTGATAACTCACCGGGTGCTGTCTCGCAGACTGCAGAAGTAAAGTTTTATGCCAATTTCTCCACTCTTGGGGTTATCTCTGTAGTTGTTTCAAATCCAAAATCGGATCCACGTGATGCACTAGTACCTGTAAAACCGATGCCGACACCGATTCCAACAGTCACTGTCTATGCAGATCCAGCGCTGGCCCTTCCGTCACCGTCTCCAACTTCCACTAGGTAACCATGTCGATTCGTAGATACCTGCTCTCTTTTCCAATCTTTATCTTGATCTTTATTGTGCAGGAAGCCTTGGTTACTCAACTTCGGATTCCTTTTGCAGGGTTCCCATTGCTACTTATCTTTGCTCTCATTTGGGCGGCGCTCAGTACTCCTGAGATCGGGGCTCTTACTGGTTTCGGCGCAGGACTTCTCATGGATTTATCTCAGACAACTCCTGGTCCAATGGGCCAATGGACTCTTGTGATGATCCTTGCCGGATTCTCGGTGGCATTCTTGGGTTACGGAGATGACAATATTCGTGCAAATCCAATCAATATTGTCCTTCTGACCACAGTGGGAGTTGTTGCAAGCCAATTCATCTTCCTGTTATTTGGAGTAATGCTTGGGCAAGAGATTGGCAGTGCAAGTCACCTTCTCTTCATATTTGCAGGCTCAGCTTTCTGGACAGCACTTGTAAGCCCACTCATCATAAAAGTCATTAGCTTTATACATGCAAATGTCTTTGGTACGAGATCACTGCTATGAATCAACGTGCTCGGCTCAATCTTCTAGTTATTCAGATTTTTATTGCATCGTTGATGGTTGCACTACTTGGAAGACTCTTCTATCTACAAGTTGCAGCGGGGCCAATCTATAAAGATGCAGCGCTGAGCATTCAAAGCCGCGACGTTGTTACACCTGCAAACCGCGGATTTATCGTCGATTCATCTGGGGTACCTCTTGCTCTCAACCGCGTTGGACTTGCTATCACGGTAGATAGAACAAAGATTGATAAGTTGCCGGATAAAGGTGAAGCTGTAATTCGAAATCTTGTGATTTTGCTTGATTTGAAGTTTAAAGATGTCTGGCAGAGAACTCGCCTCTGCGGCGAGCTTCCAACAGGGCAGAAGGCAGGATGCTGGACTGGTTCTCGCTTCCAACCGATACCGATTACAAAATCCGCCGATCCAGAGTTAGCTCTTCGTATTGTGGAACGTTCAGATAAGTATCCAGGTATTTCTGCAACACCTGTCGCAATTAGAAATTACCCAAAGACCGTTGGTTTCAATGGTGGCCATGTTATGGGCTATGTCGGACCGCTTACTGAAGACGATCTTGCAGGCGGCAATGGTCGCTCTTACTTTAGATCTGAACAGATTGGTAAGGCTGGGCTTGAGATTAAGTACGATGAATACTTACGCGGTGTTCCGGGGATTCAAACATTTATCGTTGACCGGAAAGAAGCGGTAACTAGAACAAGTCAGAACACCAAGCCAGTTCCTGGAAAACATCTCATTACGAGTCTGGATATACGACTTCAATCAGCCACAGAGAAGGCCCTCGGTGAAGCAGTTCTGCGTGCACGATCTGCAGGTTTTCCAGCCGACGGTGGCGCTGCAGTTGTCATGGATATCCATAACGGCCAAGTTTTAGCAATCGCTTCTTATCCAACATTTGATCCCAACGCATATGAACGGGGATTAACTGTTGCAGAAGCAAACGCTTTATATAGCGAAGCCAAGGGTGTTCCTGCACTTAACCGATCGCTTCAAGCTCTCTATGCGCCAGCTTCGACATTTAAAGCGGTTTCACTTATTGCTGCTAAAGATGCAGGGTATGACTTAAATAGGAGTTATGACTGTCCATCTGATGTGGAAGTTGGTACTCGCACCTTTAAGAACTTTGAGAGCAAGGCGCAGGGAACTATCGGCCTAAAAAAGGCGATAGCTATCTCATGCGACACGATTTGGTATCGCATCGCCTTTGATGAATGGCTGCGCGACGGTGGGCTGAAGCCAAAATCATCACCTAATGATTACTTCTTCAAAGCTGCAGAGCGATTCCAGATGGGGGAGAAGACCGGAGTAGATCTTCCATCCGAATCCACTGGGCGCCTCGCTAATCGTGAATGGCGCAAGCAGTGGCATGAACAAAATAAGGATTTCTACTGCAACTATAAAGATCGTGCAACGAAAGCTCAGCAAACTGCATTCTTGCTACAACTTGCCCGAGAGAATTGTCTCGATGGCGACAAGGTGCGTGCAGGTGATGCCGTTAACTTCTCAATCGGTCAAGGCGATTCAGTTATTACTCCCATAAAGTTGACGCAGATGTATGCAGCAATTGCTAATGGTGGAACTCTTTGGCAGCCAACATTGGCAAAGGCAATTGTCAACACTGAAGGAAAAGTCATAGAGAATTTCGAAGGTAAGAAGTTAGGTGATATCGGGGTTGATAGGAAGACTCTTAAATTCTTACAGGAATCACTGCATGAAGTGACCTTGACTGGTACTTCGGCAGGCTTGTTCTCAACATTCCCAGTGCAGACAGCTGGAAAGACTGGAACTGCGCAAGTCTTCGGTAGGAATGCAAATGGATCTGAGAAGTCAGATACATCTTGGTATGCATCGTATGCGCCTTATAAAAATCCACAATATGCGGTTGTAATGATGGTGAGCCAAGGTGGTTTTGGTTCGAGCACATCTGGTGCTGGAGTAAAGAAAATTTATGAAGCTCTCTTCGGTATTGAAGGTGGCGCTGTAAAGCCAGAGCTCGCTCTCTTCCCAAAAGGTAAACCACCAGTAAAGTTGCCTAAGATTTCACCAACTACCAAACCAGCGGCATCGATTCTTAATCCAGAGGGGAGCGGCGATAAGTGACCACCTTCGCAAACCGTAACCCCTATCGTCGCGCTCGAAGTAGATCTTTCTTTGTCGGTTTTGACCCGATCCTAACTGGAGCAGTAGCTGCACTTCTTGTAATTGGCACCCTCTTGGTTTACGCCGCAACACGTGATTGGTATGCAACAAATGGGCTGGACCCCGAGTATTACTTGAAGCGCCATGTCATCAATATTGTTATTGGTGTTGCACTTGCGTGGGGAACAACTTTTGTTGATTATCGATTACTTCGAGCATACACGCCCTTTATCTGGGTTGCTGGTGTCCTCGGATTAATTTTTGTTCTTATTCCTGGAGTCGCCAGCGAGGTCAATGGAGCAAAGGCGTGGATTCCACTTCCCGGTGGTTTCCAGATTCAGCCAGCTGAAATTGCAAAAATCTCAATCATCATTGGTATCTCCATGTTGCTCTCGGAGAGAACGCATAACAGTGATGAACCAAGTACCAATGACATTCTCAAAGCACTCGCAGTTGCAGCGCTTCCTATCTTTCTTATTCTTCAACAGCCAGATATGGGCACCGTCTTTATTATCAGTGCGTCTGTCGTGGCAATTTTGGCCGTCTCTGGTGCACCCACTCGCTGGGTAGTAGGACTCATTCTTCTTGCACTCATTGGTGGCTTTGTTGCAACTAAAGCTGGAGTGATTAATGAGTATCAAGTAAATAGGCTGCAAGCATTCGTTGATCCCAATGCAGATGCGCAAGGTTCGGGATATCAATTGCGTCAGGCACGCATCACAGTTGGATCTGGCGGATTGATCGGGACAGGGTTATTTGATGGGCCACAGACAAATGGTCGATTCGTTCCGGAACAGCAAACTGACTTTATCTTTACCGTTGCTGGCGAGCAGTTGGGCTTTCTTGGAAGTGGCGCAATTATTCTCTTACTTCTTACGATATTAATGCGAGCCTTCGGAATTGCACGAAGATCGACGGACCCCTACGGGATGCTTGTCTGTACAGGCGTTATTGCTTGGTTCGCATTTCAAATATTTGAAAATATCGGAATGACCCTTGGGCTGATGCCAATGACGGGAGTACCACTTCCCTTCCTTTCCTATGGCGGCTCGAGCATGTTTGCAAACCTCATCGGCTTTGGTCTGCTTCAGAATGTTCACGCTAGCCAACGCGGTTAAAACAGGCTCAAAATAGCCACTGGCTCATTTCATCTGCCATACTTAAGCCAACAGTTCAGCGCGGCCAGCGATCTTCATCGCGCCTGCGGCGGACTACAGAAAAAGATTTAACAAGAAGATTTGCTCAGAGTTTTAACAGATGATGAGCCACGAGAATGCGTATATCTAGAACAATCTAGAAGGTACGCGCTAAAGGATTTGGTGCCATGGCTATTGAGCCAAAATCACCGCGCAAACGTGCGGTAAAGAAAAGTAAGAGTAAAGAAACTTCACCTGATGTCGCAATCGATGCGACATCTCAAGAAGATACAACGCCTAAGACTCGCAAGAAGGCTGCTGCAATTCCAGTACCTATCTTCCAAGCTGCCCCCGTTGATGCGGTTGCACCTAAGCGTGCAAAGAAGAGCGCTGTTAAGTCAGAAGCTAAATCAACAAGTAAAGATTCGAAAGAGAGCGAAGGCTCCGAGGAGATAACTTCTCCTGCAGATTCTGAAGATTTAGATTCACGTGGTGGTCGTAACCGCCGCCGTCGTAGAGGTGGCCGCGGCCGCCGTAAGCCACAAGGTGATGGACCAGATTCTCAAGAAGGTTCTAGCGATGAGTCAGAAGATTCAGCAGAGAATTCAGAGGAAGGTGCAGAAGGTACGACACATCGCCGCCGCCGCCGCCGTCGCGCCACTGGTGAAGATGTAACTCCTGGCGAGGTTATCGATGAAGATGGCGTTGTAACAGTTGTAAAGGTACGTGAAGCACGTGAGAAGACCGAGCGTCCTGCTCGTGATCGCTCAGAGCGTGGAACTCGCAATCGTCGCGACCGTGATCGCGGCCGTAATGAATCTCGCGAATATCGCGAACCATATCGCCGCCGCGGAACAATCATCACAGATGGTGAATTCCTAGCCCGTCGCGAAAATGTTGACCGTGAGATGGTTGTGCGCCAGATTGGCGATCGTATTCAAATCGCTGTTATCGAAGATAACGTCATGGTTGAGCACTACGTAAATAGAAATGCCAACGTCTCATATGTCGGAAACGTTTATTTGGGTCGCGTTCAGAATGTTCTTCCATCTATGGAAGCTGCATTCGTTGATATCGGCAAGGGTCGTAACGCAGTTCTCTATGCAGGTGAAGTTAACTGGGATGCCGCAGGTATTTCAGAATCCGAACCACGCAAAATTGAGATGGTCTTAAAGACTGGCCAACCAGTTCTCGTTCAGGTAACTAAGGATCCAATCGGTCAGAAGGGTGCTCGCCTAACAAGCCAGATCTCTCTTCCAGGTCGATATGTTGTCTATGTTCCTGGCGGTGGAATGAGCGGAATTTCAAAGCGGCTTCCAGAGTCAGAGCGCACACGCCTTAAGGCAATCTTGAAGAATTTAATTCCAGATACAGCAGGTGTAATTGTTCGTACTGCCGCAGAGGGAGTTTCAGAAGTTGAGCTCACTGCAGATGTCGAGCGCTTGAAAGCTCAATGGGAAGATATTTTTCAGAAATCAGAGAACCCTAATTTCCACGCACCGGCGTTACTGCTTTCTGAGCCAGATCTTGCCGTGCGAGTCATCAGAGATATCTTCAATGAAGATTTCCGTAAGCTCATTATCCAAGGAAATGAAGCATGGGATGAGATCACCTCTTACCTCGGTTCAATTGCCCCAGAACTCGTTACAAAGATTGAGAAGTACGCAGGTTCAGGCGACTTATTTGCTGACTACCGCGTTGAAGAACAGCTAGCAAAGGCTTTTGATCGCAAGGTTTATCTACCTTCTGGTGGTTCCCTTGTTATCGATCGCACTGAAGCGATGATTGTTATCGACGTTAACACCGGTAAATTCATCGGTAAAGGTGGAAACCTCGAAGAGACAGTTACCAAGAATAACCTTGAAGCAGCAGAAGAAATTGCTCGCCAACTTCGTCTCCGTGACTTAGGTGGAATCGTCGTCATCGACTTTATCGATATGGTTCTTGAAAAGAACCGAGACGCTGTCCTTCGTCGCTTAGTTGAGTCACTTGGCCGCGATCGCACCAAGCACCAAGTTGCTGAAGTAACATCTCTTGGACTTGTACAGATGACACGTAAGCGCGTTGGACAAGGCCTCATCGAAGCATTCTCAACAACATGTGATTCATGTAATGGTCGCGGAATTCATATCCATATGGATCCGGTGAAGATGAAGGCTCCAATGCCTCAAGTAAATTCGCAGACTGCACATCATCCAGATGTTGAAGAAGAAGATGCAACAGATCATGAATTTCATGAGACCTTAAATGAAGAGGCTCTTGAGATAGAGACTGCCGAAGTTGAGGTTGTCGCCCCTAAGGGAAAGCGCCGCCGTAGAGCTGCAAGTTCAGGGGTTATCACCGCTTAAAATTCTGGGGCAGAAGCCCAATTTGACCCCAAGGGGGCGAAATCCGTACCCTTATCCTCTGCCCGGCCACTTGTGCACAGGCGTAGAGATTAGAAGAACTGAGGCAATGAGCATGTATGCAATCGTTAAAGCTGGCGGGCGCCAGGAGAAGGTAACTGTTGGCGAGACCATCACCGTCGATCGAATCGACGCTGCTGCGGGCGCATCAGTTTCATTCCCAGCACTCCTCGTTGTAGATGGTGCAAATGTCATGACAGACCTAAAGGCTCTCTCAGCGGTAAAGGTAACTGGAGAAGTTATCGACGATGTTAAGGGTCCAAAGATCGACATCCTTCGTTACAAGAACAAGACAGGCCATCGCCGTCGTCAAGGTTTCCGTGCACAGCACACACGAGTAAAAATCACCGCAATCAGCGGTGCTAAGTAAGCGAACCGGTTAAGGGAGCAAGTAAATGGCAAGTAAGAAGGGTGTTTCCTCAACACGTAACGGTCGCGATTCAAACCCACAGTACCTCGGTATTAAGCGTTTCGGTGGCCAAGAAGTTAATGCAGGAGAAATTCTCGTTCGTCAGCGTGGAACACACTTCCACCCAGGCAAGAACGTAGGACGCGGTAAGGACGACACACTATTTGCTCTCGCAGCTGGTGCAGTTGAATTCGGTCGCGCTCGCGGTCGTCGCGTAGTGAATGTAGTCCCTGCAGTTTAATTTAGGTTTCTCTTAAAGGAGCGGGCCGCATTTACAGCGGTCCGCTTTTTTATTTTAGTAAATAGCCATCAACAGAAGGGGAGTGGATATAAATGACATCGTTTATCGATAGCGTCACTCTCTTCGCCTCTGCCGGAAAAGGTGGAGATGGCTGCGTCTCTGTAAAGCGCGAAAAATTTAAGCCTCTTGGTGGACCTGATGGTGGAAATGGTGGTCGCGGTGGCGACATCATCCTTGTCGTTGATTCATCTGTAACAACTCTTCTTGATTTCCATCACTCTCCACATCGCAAAGCAACATCTGGTCATCAAGGTTATGGCGATCGCAAAGATGGCGTCTCTGGTGAGGATCTCATCCTCCCTGTACCAAATGGAACTGTTATCTACGACGAAAATGGCGAAGAGATTGCCGACTTAGTTGGAATCGGAACAACATTTCTTGCAGCTCGCGGCGGCCATGGTGGACTTGGAAATTTAGCTCTCTCATCATCAAAGCGACGTGCACCAGGATTTGCTCTCCTTGGTGAGCCAGGAGAAGAACGCAAGCTAACTCTCGAACTTAAATCTGTTGCAGATATCGCACTCGTGGGCTTCCCAAGTGCAGGTAAATCTTCACTTATCGCCGCTGTTTCTGCTGCACGCCCAAAGATTGCCGACTATCCATTTACAACACTCGTTCCAAACCTGGGTGTAGTCCAGGCAGGCGAAACTCGCTTTACCGTCGCAGATGTTCCAGGACTTATTCCAGGTGCATCACAAGGCAAAGGACTTGGACTTCAATTCCTTCGCCACGTAGAACGTTGCGTTGCACTAGTGCATGTACTTGATTGCGGAACTCTTGAGACCGATCGCAACCCAATAGATGACCTAGATGCAATCGAAAATGAGTTAGCGCTCTATGGTGGACTCGAAGATCGAGTACGCATCGTTGCTCTCAATAAAGTTGATTTGCCTGATGGAAAAGCTATGGCAGATATGGTTGAAGAGCAGCTCAAGGAGCGCGGCTACGAGGTCTATAAAGTTTCTGCTGCAAGCCGTGAAGGCCTGCAAGAGCTCTTGTATGCAATGGCGCGACTTGTTCAACGCGAACGTGCAGAGGCTGCAAAGGAAGAGCGCACCAGAATTATCTTGCGCCCTGTCGCCGTCGATGATTCTGGATTCTCTGTTCAACTCAATGGCGATGGTTCATTTAGCGTACGCGGACAGAAAGTTGTTCGATGGGTACGCCAGACAAACTTTAAGAATGCAGAAGCAATCGGCTACCTTGCAGATCGCCTTGCTCAACTTGGCGTTGAGAAGGAGCTCTTTAAGAAGGGCGCAGTTGCTGGTTCTGAAGTACGTATTGGTTCTGGCGACAATGAAGTTGTCTTCGAATGGGAGCCAACTATCGAAGCGGGCGCGGAACAGTTAGCGGGATTCTTGCATCGCCGCGGTGAAGATTCACGCCTTGAAGGCGCATGGCAGGCAGTCGAACGCGAGGAAGACAAACTCTCTGATGAGGAAATTGCACGTCAGTGGGAGTACAACGTTGCAGAGCCAACTAACCCTGAAATTAAATTATCTCTCGATGAGCTCGCAGAGAGTGAAGAAGAAAGCAATAAGAAATGAGCCGCACCGCATTACAGAGCGCCAAGCGCATAGTTATCAAGATTGGTTCATCTTCGCTCACAGGTTCTGCAGGTTCCCAGCTAGATCCTCAAGCAGTAGAGAAGATTGTTAGCCTCGCTTGCCAACTTAAAGAGCGCGGTTCTGAAGTAATCCTCGTTTCATCAGGTGCAATTGCAGCAGGCCTATCGCCACTAGGGCTCACAACTCGTCCTAAGGATTTAGCTACACAACAAGCTGCCGCATCAGTTGGACAAGGCTTATTGATTGCTCGCTATAACGAGAAGTTCTCAGCTCATAGCGTTATTTCTTCTCAAGTCTTACTTACCACTCAAGATATTGTCCGCCGCTCTCACTATCAGAATGCTCAGCAGACCTTGACGAAGCTTCTCTCACTCGGCGTCGTTCCAATCATTAACGAAAATGACACTGTCGGAACACAAGAGATTCGCTTCGGAGATAATGATCGCTTAGCGGCCCTCGTAGCACTTCTTGTAAATGCAGATTTACTTGTCCTGGTTTCAGATATCGATGCGCTTTATGACGCACCACCAACACAGGCTGGCGCAAATCCAATTCGCAATGTGGCTTCAATGTCTGAAATCGAATCAATTGTTCTCGGCGGTGCAGGCTCTTCTGGCGTCGGCAGCGGCGGAATGGTTACTAAAGTAGAGGCTGCGCGTATCGCAACAAGTGCTGGAATTCCTATGCTCCTTACATCTCTCACGGAATCTCAAGAAGCAATTAACGGTGCAGATTTCGGCACTTTCTTTGAGGCACAAAACTCTAAGGCGAATTCACGTTTACTCTGGCTGGCGCACGCATCAACTCCACAAGGGCGTTTGATTCTCGACGATGGCGCGGTTACCGCAATTCTCGAACGCGGAACTTCACTTCTTCCTGCAGGAGTTACAGCAGTTGAAGGAACATTTATTTCAGGCGATACCGTAGAGCTTTCCTCTAAGGCAGGAAAAGTAATCGCACGTGGTCTTGTCGCCTTTGATTCAACCGAGATTCCTCAGATGCTCGGTCGATCTACCAAAGAACTTGCAGCATCCCTCGGCGCCGAATATGAGCGCGAGCTGGTTCATAGAGATGATTTAGTACTCCTATGACAGCGGTAGAGATTGTTTCAGCGCTAGCAGATAAAGCTCGAGCTGCTTCGCGCACACTTTCGGTAGCCACTGGTGCAGAACGTAAGGCAGCTCTTGAGTTAATCGCTCAAGCAATCGAATCTAGAAGCGCTGAGATCATTGCAGCTAACGAACTCGATATGGCCAACGCTCGTAAAGATCAGATGCATCCACAGATGCAGGATCGTTTACTTCTAACGCCAGAGCGCATTGCATCGATTGCCGGGGGAGCGCGACAAGTTGCTGCTCTGCCTGACCCACTTGGCATAACTTTGCGCGAATCCACACTGCCTAACGGTTTGGAGCTAAAGCAAATTTCAGTTCCATTCGGCGTTATCGGAATGGTCTACGAAGCCCGTCCCAATGTCACTGTAGATGCAGCGGTCATTCTTCTGATGTCTGGAAATGCAGCCTTGCTGCGTGGTTCATCTACCGCTCGCAATAGCAATGAAATTCTCGTAAACGTCATGAGAGATGCACTTGCTTTAACGAAGATTTCACCAGATGTCATTCAATTAGTTCCGTCAGAAGATCGCGCAACAACAAAGGCGCTACTTACCGCTCGAGGCAAAGTGGATTTAGTGATTCCCCGCGGCAGTGCCACACTCATTCGCATGGTTGTCGATGAAGCCACGGTTCCAACAATTGAAACTGGTGCAGGTGTGTGCCACGTGTATGTCGATGAATTTGCTGATATTGAGAAAGCTCTTCCAATTCTTATTAACTCAAAGACCCACCGACCAAGTGTCTGTAATGCAGCAGAGACGCTTCTTGTGCATAAGGCGATTGCTCCAACATTCCTACCGATGGCACTTAAGGCGCTCTCTGAAGCTGGTGTCATTCTTCATGCAGATGCAACAGCGCAGAAGGTTGCCGAGAAATTCAATATTCAATCAACTGTGGCAACTGAAGAGAACTGGTCTACCGAGTACGGCGTACTAGAGATGAATGTTGGAGTCGTTGATTCGCTCGATGCAGCAATAGATCACATCGCTCGTTTTGGCACAAAGCACACAGAGGCAATCGTGACTGAGAATAAAGAGAACGCTTCTCGATTTATCGCACTCTCTGATTGCGCCGCCGTTATGGTCAATACATCAACACGATTTACCGATGGAGAGCAGATGGGATTTGGCGCAGAGATCGGAATCTCAAATCAGAAGTTGCATGCCCGTGGTCCTATGGGGTTAGAGGCGATGACTACAACTACCTGGATTGTTACCGGCAACGGCCAAATTCGCATCTGATTCGGATATTTGACCGAAACTTTATAGACTCACCCATATGAGTAGCCTCTCCCGCGACGATGTCGCAAAGCTTGCAGGCTTAGCCCGAATCGAGATGACTGAGTCAGAACTCGTCGAACTCTCTTCTCAATTCGGAATGATTCTCGATGCCGTTGCACGAGTGCAGGAGATGGATCTATCAGGCGTTAAAGCCACTTCTCATCCGCAACCACTTGAAAACGTTGCGCGTCCAGATGTAGTTCTGCCAAGTCTCTCACCTGACGATGCTCTCTCTGGTGCTCCAGCGAAGGAAGAGTCACGATTCCGTGTTCCACAAATTTTGGGTGAAGCAGAATGATTAATAAGACTGCTGCACAAATGGCAGATGCCCTTGCAAAGGGCGAGACAACATCTGTCGAACTTACTCAAGCGCACCTAGATCGCGTTGCTGAGGTTGATGGCCAAGTTAAAGCATTCCTACATGTTGATTCCGAAGGTGCACTTGCACAGGCAAAAGATGTCGACGCTCGTCGCGCAAAAGGAGAGAAGCTCTCTGCAATAGCTGGTATTCCACTTGCTCTGAAAGATGTACTTGCACAGAAGGGCGTTCCAACAACTGCAGGTTCAAAGATTCTGCAGGGATGGCGCCCACCCTATGACTCAACAGTTG
>JBILBB010000117.1:0-3825 GCA_044353955.1 Candidatus Planktophila sp.
AGGTTTCATGGTTTACGAGATCATCCCGGCTTCCTCGGCCCGCTTCCCCTGCCTCAACAACTAAAGTCGAGACCGTTCACCCCCAAGTTTTCTACCATTAGTAGAAAGTTGAGTGATTTACGTGGATAACGTAATTCACACTATTTAGTTTTATAAAGTTAGCTTTTAACGTCTAACTCTTTTCGGCTTTTTTCGACACTTCACCCACGAAAAATTTAAGTGGATTTTTCTAACTTCTTCAGAGGGTATGGAGCGGCATTCTTGTCTGCACAACTCGATCTATCTGAAGCGATGTCCTTAGTATAGAGAACGGATACGACAAGTGAGAAATTCCCGAAAAGAACCATTGAGCCCCGTAGAAAATCCCAAGGTTTACGCGTACTGCCCGGAGTTGACCACTGAGGAGTAGCAGAACGTGACTGGATCTATCTGAGAACCGGACTTTATTTAGGCTGAATTAATCTTTTCCAGATTGGCGACGTGAAAGCTCGCGATTTACTTCGCGGGTAGCTTGCTGCTCCATCAAAGTACTGCGCTTATCGTGCGCCTTCTTACCTTTAGCAATGGCTACTTCGATCTTCGCCTTGCCATTTTTAAAGTAGAGCTGCAGCGGAACGAGAGTAATTCCAGAATCTTTTGTGCGCGATGCAATCTTGCGAAGTTCGATCTTATTGACCAATAACTTTCGCTTGCGGCGAGGAGTGTGATTGGTCCATGTTCCTTCTGTGTATTCAGGAATATGAACGCCGTGAAGCCAAAGCTCACCATTTTCAATCATGGCAAAGCCATCGATCAGAGATGCACGACCTGCGCGTAGTGATTTCACTTCAGTTCCCATAAGGACGATGCCACATTCATAGACATCCTCAATCGAGAAATCGTGACGTGCTTTCTTATTCTGAGCGATGAGCTTCTGTCCAACCTCTTTAACCATGAGCTCACCTCCCCTTTAATTGTTTCCTACTGGCTAATTAAACCTTTAAGTAGCGACGAAGGGTAACGAGCGAAGCAATAGTTGAGACCACGAGGCCTGTAAGTAGCAGCCAGCCAGAGGCAGCAGCAACTTCTCCCCATCCAAAGAACTTGGTAAAGGTTAGAAGCGGTGCAACCTTCGTATCGACAACGTACTTCAACGCTGAGAGAAGTCCTGTTGCAAGTCCCCAACCTATAAATGCTGAAATCACACCTTCGAGAAGGAATGGAAGTTGGATTGACCACGATGATGCACCGACAAGTCGCATCACGCCTGTCTCGCGTCGACGGTTAAATGCTGCGATGCGAAGTGTGTTGCTAATCAGAAGCGCTGCGGTCAGAACAGAGAGAAGTCCGACGATAAGAGCACCGTTACGGAGAACGCCGAGCAACTTAAAGAACTTCTCAAGAATTGATCGTTGATCTTGCACGATATCAACGCCAGGGCGTCCACTAAATGCACTTACAACAACATCAAATTGTGTTGGGTCCTTTAACTTCACTCTAAATGATTCAGGTAGCTGATCTGCAGTTACATTCTGTGCAATTGCAGAGTCCTTAAAGCGCTCCTTAAAGCGTTCGTACGCTTCAGTCTGTGATTCGTAGAAGACGCTTTCTACAACTGGAAGTGCATCTAGATCAGCCTTAATTGATGATCGCTGCTCTTCATTAACCACTCCACCTGAACATGATGGTGATTCAGAGAGTGATCCGCAGAGAAATACTGAAACTTCAATCTTGTCATACCAATAATCTTTCATCGCACTTACCTGTGAATTGGAAAGAAGGCCGATTCCAAGAAGTGAGAGCGAGATAGCAACAGTTACGATGACAGCAAAGGTCATTGTGAGATTGCGACGAAGTCCGATTCGTACCTCGCTGAGAAGAAATCCTGCGCGCATCTGCTGCCCCTTATCCCGTGTATCCGTAAACGCCGCGAACCTGGTCGCGAATAACTTGGCCGCCATCGAGTTCGATAACTCGCTTGCGCATCTGATCCACAATTCCTGAATCGTGTGTAGCCATCAGAACTGTTGTGCCCTCGCGGTTAATGCGGTCGAGCAACTTCATAATTCCAACAGATAGAGCTGGGTCGAGGTTTCCGGTTGGTTCATCAGCGATGATGATCGCAGGACGTGTCACATATGCACGAGCAATTGCAACGCGCTGCTGTTCTCCACCTGAAATCTCTGACGGCAAGCGATCGCCCTTATCTTCAAGGCCAACAAGTTCAAGCATCTCTGGAACTTCGCGGTTGATCTCTTTCTGCGAATATCCAAGGACGTGAAGTGAGAATGCAATGTTCTCTGAGATTGTCTTGTTGGGAAGCAAACGGAAATCTTGAAAGACAGTGCCGAGCTGGCGGCGAAGTTCTGGAACTTTATGGTTTGCAAGAGTTCCAAGATCTTTTCCAGCTACATGGATAACACCTGATGTTGGTCGCTCTTCGCGCAAGATAAGGCGCAGGAACGTTGACTTACCTGAGCCTGACATACCTACCAAGAAGACAAACTCGCCCTTGGTAATTTCCAAGCTCACGCTATCGAGGGCAGGCTTTTCCTGACCCGAATAAATCTTCGTTACATTTTCAAAGCGAATCACAACTGCTCCTTATTACGCTCTATCGAGACCTGCCCCTAGTTTAAGTAGGTCTTTACGCATATCGCGGGAAATTCGCCCTTTTTACGCCAATTCACAGATAGGTATAAATCACATTACGCGTGTGTAGAGCGGCGCCAACGAATTCCGGCCTCGATGAAATCATCGATTTCACCATTTAATACTGCAGCAGTATTTCCTGTTTCGTGGTTATTTCGAAGATCTTTCACCATTTGATATGGCGCAAGAACATAGGAACGCATCTGATTTCCCCATGATCCTGAGTTATCGCCCTTGAGCGCATTGATCTTTGCCTGCTCTTCTTGGCGGCGACGTTCCAATAACTTTGATTGCAGCACAGCCATCGCTGTCGCCTTATTTTGAATCTGCGAACGCTCGTTCTGGCATGAGACAACAATTCCAGTTGGGATGTGAGTTAAACGAACAGCAGAGTCAGTTGTATTTACACCTTGTCCACCAGGACCCGATGAACGATAGACATCGACGCGAACTTCTTTCTCATCCAACTCAATATGATCGCTCTGTTCTACAACAGGAACAATTTCAACGCCAGCAAAAGATGTATGTCTACGTGACTGTGAATCAAAGGGGGAGATACGTACCAAGCGATGCGTGCCTTGCTCTACCGATAAAGTTCCATATGCATATGGTGCGCTGACTCTAAATGTTGTCGATTTAATTCCTGCTTCTTCCGCATACGATGTTTCTAGAACGTCGACCTTAAACTCATGGCGTTCGCAGTAACGCAGATACATACGCATCAACATTTCAGCCCAGTCAGCTGCCTCTACTCCACCGGCTTCAGAGCGAATCGTGATCAGCGCATCACGCATGTCATATTCACCATTAAGCAGAGTTGTAACTTCTAATTCGCTAATTGCCTTCTTTGCAGAATCCAACTCGCCTTCTGCATCCGCCAAAGCAGAGCCATCTGGTTCATCTGCAGCTAACTCAAAGAGAAGTGGAAGCTCATCAACTCTTCTCCGCAATCCCTTTAGGCGCGTGATAGTTCCTTGGACTCTCGATAACTTACTTGTGACAACTTGGGCCTTCTCAGGGTCATCCCACAAATTCGGAACGCCAGCTGCCGCCTCAAGTGCGACAGCTTCCGCCTCAAGCTTTGGAAGATCTAAGACTTTTTCAATCGAAGTAAGGGTCGCGCTTATCTCGTTGATTTCGAGGTTATATTCGCGAGCCATGGCTTAAGGATACCGAGAAGCGAAGCGGAGTTAA
>JBILBB010000118.1:0-3820 GCA_044353955.1 Candidatus Planktophila sp.
ATAAGGACGCATTGACATTGTGGGGGTCACTGGTTCGATCCCAGTATCGTCCACTGCAGTTCCATCTCGAAAATAGAGAGTGAGCTAAGAAGTGAGTACAGATTTAGCTTTTCTCGATTTTAATCAAGCAGGATTTTCAATTAGATCTTCTGAAGTCATGAAGGCCCGTTCTGAGCATTGGTATGCGAAGACGCCATACAGCATTGCAATCCTTAGATATGAAGATGCAAACACGCTACTCAAGGATAAACGTCTCTACCAAGGTACCCGTCGCTGGCCAGAGCACTATGGAATCACCGAAGGCTTGCTTGCTGATTGGTGGCAGACAATGCTGCTCAGTGTTGAAGGTGAAGATCACTTAAGACTTCGCAAACTCTCAAGTGCAGCTTTCTCTCCTCGCACTATTGAGCCAATGACTCCCTTCTTTGCTCGCCTTGCCAACGAACTTATTGATAGCTTCTGCGAAAAGGGAAGTTGCGAGTTTATGTCTGAGTTCGCCGAGCCTTTCTCTGCTCGGGTAATCACAGAACTTCTAGGCCTACCTAAAGAGCGCTGGCGAGAACTTGCTGACTATGCGACAGAACTCGGCTATGTCTTCTCAGTAACAATCAAAAATGATCTGCCAGTAATCGAACATGGGCTCAAGGGAATTCTCGATATTTCACAAGCTCTTATCGACTCTCGCATTGACTCCGATAGCGATGACTTTGTTGGGACTCTTGTGAAGGCAAACCTTGATGGGCAAAAGATAACCAACGACGAACTTCTCTCGCTCGTAAGCATGATCGTATTCGCCGGATTTGATACAACTCGCAATCAACTAGGCCTTGGCATGCAGACTTTCTCTGCACATCCTGCACAATGGCAGAAGCTAGGTGCTAATCCTGAACTCGGTCGCTTAGCCGTCGAAGAAGTGATGAGAGTAAATCCAACAATCACATGGGTCTCTCGTGAAGCTTCCGTTGATATCGAGTATAAAGAGATAACAATCAAAAAGGGAACGACTGTTCACTTACTGACAATTCCAGCAGGGTCTGATCCTGCGAAATTTGAAGATCCCGAATTTGATATTGAGAAAGAACGAGCTCCGCACTTTGGATTTGGCGGCGGAATGCACCACTGCATCGGTCATTATGTTGCTCGTCTGGATATGAAGGAGGCCTTTAAGGCCCTGGCTGCAAGACTTCCCGATATGAAAATTGGTGAAGGTGCTACTTATCTTCCAGATTCCGGCAACACCGGTCCAACTTCCTTGCCAATCACATTCACACCAAGATCTAAATAGAAGAGACCCCCTATCGCATTACGCGAAAGAGGGTCTCTTTTTTGACTATTTATTAAGCCTTGCCTGCTGCCTTGTTTAGTGCACGTAGTAGTTGATATCCAAGCACTGCAACCAAAGTACCGTTGATGATTCCTCCGAATGAGTAATCTCCACGCTTCCAAGTCATATCAGCAATACCAACAATCATGGTTGTGCCCGCAATGAATAGGTTTGTTGAGTTTGAGAAATCAACCTTGTTCTCAATCCAGATCTTTGCACCCAGTACACCAATCATTCCGTAGAGGACAACGCCAACTCCACCGAGGACACCAGCTGGAGTTGCGCTAAGAACAGCTCCAAACTTAGGTGAGAGTGAGAGCAAGATTGCACCGATGCCAGCTACCCAGTAAGCAGCTGTTGAGTAGATGCGATTCGCAGCCATGACGCCAATGTTTTCAGCATATGTGGTGGTTCCTGAACCACCGCCTGCTCCTGCAAGTGTTGTTGCAAGGCCATCTGCAAAGAGGGCGTTACCCATCTGATCATCTAGATCTTTGCCTGTCATCGTGGCAACAGCCTTAACGTGACCAACGTTCTCGGCAATCAAAACGAGTACAACTGGGAGGAAGAGCAGGATTGCATTGACATCAAATGTTGGCGTTGTAAATGAAGGAGCTGCGATCCACTTTGCAGATTTAACTCCATCGAAGTTGATATCACCCATGAACGCTGCATAGGCATAACCGACAATGATTCCGCCGAAAATGCTGATGCGGCTTAGGAAGCCCTTTGACAGTGCACCGATAACCGCAACCGCTACAAGGGTGATGAGAGCAGTGATTGGTGCAGCTTTAAAGTTATTATTTGCAGCACCTGCGAGGTTAAATCCAATAATCATTACGATTGAACCTGTAACTAGTGGAGGCAAGAGCCAGTTGATCCAGCCAATACCGACTGCGTTCACAATCAGACCGACAACTGCAAGCATCACACCAGTAGCGACAACGCCACCTAGCGCAACGGCGAAGCCACCGCTTGCTTGAGCTGCCGCGATCGGAGCTAAGAATGCGAAGGATGAACCTAAGTAGCTTGGAACACGATTCTTAGTGATGATTAAGAAGAGCAGAGTTCCAACACCTGAGAAAAAGAGAGTCGTGCTTGGTGGGAAGCCGGTAATGATTGGGACCAAGAAAGTAGCGCCAAACATTGCAGCAATATGTTGAACGCCAAAACCGATTGTTAGTGGCCATGAAAGTCGTTCATCGGGCTTTACAACTTCTCCATCTTTAACAGACTTGCCGTTACCGTGGAGATTCCAAGATAGAAGTGACATTGAATTCCTTCCAGATGCAATCAAATGGGGCTACAGGTGTCTGTAGCCGGGGAAGGTTAGAAAAAGGTTAGAACTCAACTACTGAGTAATCTGAATCAAACACGCACTTTGTGAGGTACTTTTCGAGGGTGATTGCGCTCCTTCCAGGCTTCTTAACGGGCCTCTCGCTCATTATCGCCATCGGCGCCCAAAATGCCTTTGTCATCAGGCAAGGTCTTTCCCGTTCCCACGTCTTGCTCGTGGTTCTTATCTGCGCTGCATCGGATGCCTTTCTCATCTTTCTCGGAACAGGTGGGCTTGGCACTCTCTTCCAAAGTAAGCCCGATCTCTTGGAATTCATTAGATGGTTCGGAGTTCTCTATCTGAGTTGGTTTGGATTGAAATCGCTTCGCTCGGTCTTCTCAACTCAATCTCTTGAAGTTGGAGAAGGCGCATCTTCATCGAAGAAGACCGCGATTCTCTCTGTTCTTGGATTTACATTTCTCAATCCACACGTCTATTTAGATACCGTGATCCTGCTCGGCAGTATCGCTAATCAATTTGAAGAAGATCGATGGTTCTTCGCAATTGGCGCTTCAATTGGAAGCTTCCTATGGTTCTCAGCAATTGGGTTCGGAGCTAAGGCTGCTTCGCGATTCATGTCGCGTCCAATTTTCTGGAAGATTCTGGATTCCATTATCGCTCTCGTGATGTTCTCAGTTGCGATCTTCTTAGCACTTTATGATTTCTAGCTCTAAAATTCTTAACTCTTTGATTTAGAGATGTAGAGAATTCCCGCTGCAACAATTGCAATACCCGCAAAGCTTTGGAATACAAGGCTTTCACCAATAATCAGCGCAGCCAGAATGGTTGCAGTTGCAGGTTCTGCCAAGACCACGGTTGCCGCAGTACTTGAATCAACTCTCTTAAGCCCGAAGGTAAAGAGAAAATACCCGATTGCCGTAGGCACTAGGCCAAGCCAGAGAACTGAGAGACCACCATCACGAGTCAGAATCCATTCAGGGTTTTGCGCAAAGAGAAATGGCGAAGTAAAGAGCGCTGCGATCCCAAATGATGTTGCAGTGAGCCAAATATCTTGGGCGCCGCGTGATAACGACTTCCGACTAACTACGCTAAAGACGGCAAATCCAAATCCCGCAACAGCTGCAAGGAGTATGCCTAACGGATTGAATTCATCGACGCCATTTGCCGTACCAACTAGAACTATCCCCAGGATCGTTACG
>JBILBB010000119.1:0-3814 GCA_044353955.1 Candidatus Planktophila sp.
GCCTCAGCAATTCCAAAGTCTGTCGCTTTGTAATCACGGTAGTTGCGAACTGGAGTCGTTGACCAGGTAACGCAACCCTTAACTCCAAAACCAACTGTGTGAGCAGGTAGCTGATACTCATTGATAACTTCACCAATACGAGTGAGTGCTTGAAGATTTAGTGTTTCTGCATCCGCAAGAGCTTCATCTGTACAGATGCGATCAATTGCACGAACACCAGCCATTGCCAATGGATTACCGTTAAAGGTACCAAAGTGCGCCATCTTGCCATTGGTTACAAAGTCCATGTACTTCTTCTTGCCGCCAAATGCTGCAAGTGGAAGTCCACCACCAATAGATTTTGCAAGAGTGATCAAATCTGGCTTTACGCCAAGACGAGCAGATGCACCATGTGCGCCAGCTGTTAGACCAGTCTTAACTTCATCAAAGATGAGAACTACGTTGTACTGATCGCAGAGTTCGCGCACGCGCTCTAGATAACCTAAATCAGGAAGAACGATTGCAAGATTTTCAAGAACAGGCTCAACTATGAAGCAAGCAATCTTCTTTGCGTTCTTCTTAAACATCTTCTCGAGCGCTTCAATATTGTTAAAAGGAACTACGTAGATATCTCCTGGAACCAAGTTCGGTTCAACATACGGAGTTGGCTTCTTTGGATTACCCGCCTTATCAATGGGTGGTTTAGCTGAGACTACAAATGGGTCGTAGCTACCGTGGTAGCCGCCCTCAACCTTTAAGATGCCCATCTTCTCGGTTGCAGAACGGGCAACGCGAACGGCATACATAGTTGACTCAGTGCCTGAGTTAGTAAATCGAACCTGATCGATTCCAAAGCGCTTACAGATTCGCTCCGCAGCGTCGGTCGATGTTGGTGAGGGGGTTACGAAGAGCATTCCCTGAGTGAGTGAACTCTGAATCTCCTCAATGACCACTGGATGCAGATGGCCTGCGAGCATTGCTCCGAAGCCCATTGATAGATCAAGGAGCTGGCGACCATCGACATCGGTCATGTAAGCGCCCTTGGCGGAGACAATAGAGATTGGATATGGATCCCAATGCTGGAAGCTTGATGTGACGCCTAGGGGCAGTGAATTGAATGCTCTCTTGCTCTCGGTTTCAGAGGCTTTTGTACCTTCAGTGAAGCGATCCCACTCAGCCTTAAGAACTGATGCAACTTTCTCGGGCGAGACGGGCTTTGATGTGGCAGGAACGTATCTATATGTGTTTGCGTGTTGCGATTGAATCGCTGCTTGTGTAGTCATTGTAAAGCTGTACTTCAAAAGTCTCTGATTTAGAAACTTAGTAAAAAGTACTCTCCTTTGAGTGTTGCGTTTTTTAGGCGCAGGTTAAGTATCTCTTAAGGCAAAAAACTTTGCAACTAATAGCTTTTTCTCGCGTGGCTATGAGGAAAACATTGATTTATAGACCATGTGATCGATGAAATTATCCCAATCCTTGGAATTGACAGGGTCAGTAACAATATCGTCGACAATTTTTCCAAGAGTGTATGACTGAATAAAAATTGCAGCAACATGAGGGTCTAAATCTTTTCTAAAATATCCCTTTTCAATTACTTCGCGGATGATATCTGTAAGTCCTGAGGTAAGTCTCTCTTGTTCAGCTGCCAATAAATTTTGAAAACGTAGGTGTCCTTGTGAATTTCCTATCGTGCGAGCTCGCTCGTAACGGAAATTTTTAAATTCTGCTGACTGAGTAAGAAGAGTCATCTTCTTGACACCCTCAAACAATTCTTCTTTTGTCTTTGCCTTGCTAATAATTGCAACGATGAGCGCGATGCTGCGGTCAACCCAATCCGCATAACGAGCGACTTGGGCTGCTTCCAGGAGTTCTGCCAGATCTTCAAAGTGGTGGTAGAGGCTTCCTTTTGAAATACCTGACTTCTCTAGAATTTCATCAACGGCAATCTCATGTGGCATTTTATCTTCTAGCAGCGTAACAGCGGTCTCAATAAGATGAGATTTAGTTGGGTGCAACGATTGAGGCATAGTTGAGTTTAATCCAAAATGCGGCTCTTATCTATTCACGCTAAGTTCCGCTACATGAGAGCAGAGACATCAGTTCCGGTAAATGAAATCATTGCAACAAGAAGAAGTCCACGCTCTTTTGATGAGGATGCAGTAATCAGCAATGAAGATCTTGTAGGGATCCTCGAAGCGGCTCGCTGGGCACCATCTGCATTTAATGGCCAGCCTTGGCGCTTCTTCGTCGGCAAGCGTGGAGATGAGCTGTTCAACCAAATTATGGCCTCCCTTGTTCCATTCAATCAATCTTGGGCGCAGCGATCATCTGCTCTACTTCTAGTCGCAGCCAAAACAATTAAGAGTGATGGCACTATCCATGCCGACTATCAATTTGATTGCGGTCTTGCAGTTGGGCAACTCGTTATCGAAACTCATCACCGAGGTCTAATAGCTCATCAAATGACAGGATTTGATAAAGCAATTGCACAAGAGAAACTCTCACTTGCTGCAGAGCTTGTACCTGTTGTAGTGATTGCAATCGGAAAGCAAGATGCTCCTGAAAAATTAAGTGGGCCGTTACTCGAGCGCGAACAAGCAAAGCGCGAAAGGCTCTCGCTCGCAGAGATTGTTGTTAAAGGTCTACCAGCTTAGAAACGTGAGCGAATCTCCCAGAGATCTTTAAATACTGGGTTGAAGAGGGTGCTTGCTAAGTATTCAACGCCACTGGAACCGCCAGTACCAATCTTGTGGCCGATGGTTCGTTCAACCATCTTTACATGGCGATAGCGCCACTCTTGAATTCCCTCATCAATATCCAATAAGCGCTCTGCAACCATCGCACTTTCAGGATCGCTCTGATGAACATGTAGCAGAACATCTTGGACTTCAATATTCGATTGATAGGCAGTTGATTTGTCTCGAGATGTGACAGAATTTGGAATTGCATGGCCACGCTTAACAATGTATTCGAGGAATGAATCCCAAATTGAATTTCCAGAAGTGATTTCTGCAATCTCCGCCTGCATCTCTGGTGGCAGATGACCAGCCATACGGCTATCGCGTCGCCCAAGAATCGCTTCTACTTTTCTAAATTGTGCTGATTGAAAACCACTTGATGAGGAGAGATATCCGCGGAATGCATTAAATTGCAATGGAGTCATCGTCTCCAAGATATCTACCTGAGCGACGCAGACTTTGATAATTGTTCGGATGCGCCCCAGAATTGAGAGCGAGTAATGAGTATCCCCATTTTCAAGTGCATGCTGAGCCTCTGAGAACTCATGTATCAACTGCTTAAACCAGAGTTCGTAGGTCTGGTGAATAATGATGAAGAGCATCTCATCATGCTCGGGCCCATCCGAAAGTGGCTTCTGAAGCTTTAGTAAGTCATCGACGGCAAGGTATGAGGTGTATGTCAGCGCTGAATCAAAATCGTTGCTCATGTAACTCTTGAATCCGATCCTTGAACTGTCTCATACTGACGAGTTTCAGTGAGGTCTTTAATGCGTTGGAATCCATCCCAGACTTCGACATATGAGGTTGGAAGAGGAGCGATAGCCAGGCGAATCGCATTGGGAGTTCTGTAATCTGGAATCACATTTGCGTATTTACGTAGCGCAATACAAATTTTGGCGGCATCTGGATGGCCGATAGAGATATGCCCACCACGCTCCTTTGGATTGCGTGATGTCAGAAGTGTGTAACCCAGCGGTGCTAGCCACTCATCGAAAAGATCGATCATCATCTGAGTTCCGATTGCAGCCTTTGTCGCAATCGCATCTATTCCAGCTTCAGCGATCATTTCATAAGCAACTTGTACACCGCGTATTCCG
>JBILBB010000011.1:0-13812 GCA_044353955.1 Candidatus Planktophila sp.
CTTTCCTAAACGTGTACCCATGCCGGCTGCCAGAATTACAACTTGAATCGCCATCTCTACCTTCTCGACCTATCTTTGAGCGAAAATCCCGCTTAAGCACGATAGATTACCTCTTATGACAGGAAATCTCCGTACTTTTGATGTTCATCCGGGCACCAAGATTGTGGAAATCCTCGAGGCATTTGAATCCAGTAATCAAGATCTCTTGCTCGTCGATGAATGCGCGGTTGTAACCCAGCCGCATCTTGAATTACTTACAGATTATCCGCGAACAGTCACGACTGCACTCGTCACGAAAGTAAAAAACGGACTTACTCGAACAAGCCAAGGACGTATCACTGGTGCGACTTCTGGTTATCACGAAGTCGGCCACGGAAACCACACCTTCTTAGGAATCATCCGACTTTCACAGATACAGAGAACAGAGATTCTGGAAGTTCTCCATAAGGTCAAAGATACAAAACATGCGGGAAATGCAATTGATCTAGTTCTCGTTGCACTTGTAAGAGCGGCTCTGGTTGTGGCCCCTGCGGAAGTTGCTGGAGCGCCATTTATCCGTTCATCTGATTCTGCAGAGAGAGAAGCGGTAAGGCGCGAGATTGCAGCGCTCAACGATGCTCGACTACGACTTAAGTTAGCCAACCGTGCCAACGACGGCTTCTTCTCAGTCTTCTTCCTTCGCAAATTCTCAAAGTTATTTACCTGGGCAGCTGTGCGATTGAAGATGACCCCCAATCAAGTCACCCTGATCTCTTTTGCGGTAGGAATTTACGCCGCATATCAATTTAGCCAGGGAACCTTCTGGTCAATCTTTGCAGGAGCAGTATTGCTTCAGCTCAGCATCATCATCGATTGCGTCGATGGCGAACTTGCGCGTTACACCCGCCAATTTTCTCAATTAGGCGCCTGGCTTGATGCAATCACAGATCGCATCAAGGAGTATCTCGTCTTCTTTGCGCTCGCCTATGGTGCAGCACAAGATGGAAGAGATCTCTGGATACCTGCAATGGGAATGATGCTCTTTCAAACATTTAGACATCTCTCTGATTACAACTTCGCTCGCATTAACAAAATCCGCAGCTCCCATTTAGAGCCACTAGATTTTGAGATTAAAAGCGATGGCTATGTAAATACTGAACGTGAAAAGAAATCACGTTTTGAATACTGGTCAAAGAAAGCAGTGCAATTCCCAATCGGCGAACGCTGGCTCGTAATCAGCGCCTCTTCTGTTATTGGAGGCGCTGCATTTACCTTCACCATTATGCCTATCTTGGCCTTCCTCTCAATTATCTTGGTTTTCCGTGGTCGCATTCGCAAGACTCTTACCTGGCCAAAGAATCGCGTCAATAAGAACCTCATTGATGATCAATTAGATACTTTCAAAAGTGAGAAGTCTGAGAACCGATTTGATTGGCTTGAGCCATCAATTTTTCGACTCATCGAAGGTGCTGTCTTTATTGCACTCGCTGCTACAACAGAATTAGATCGTTCAGTTCTATTCCTTTTGCTCTTCGCAATTCTCTTTAACCACTATGACAATATGTATCGCGCACTCCAATCAGAGGCAAAACCTAAGTGGCTCTCCATCGCCGGAGGCTTTGTTCCAGGACGGTTACTGGTTCTCACTGTGCTGCTGTGGCAGGGCCTCTCACTCTTGCCACTTCTCTATTACTTAGCAACTCTCTTCTTCGTTGTCTCTTCAGTTCAGTGGATCGCTAGTCGTAAAGCAGCGGCGAAGTAGCGATGACAGAGAGACCAGCGCGCCCCACAATCGCGCAGATTCGCGAAATTTCGCAACCAGTCTCTGTTACAGGGCGCTCAACTTCAGAGCATTGGATTGCAGATCTCTATCAGCGTCGCCTCTCACCATATTTAACTCGCATCTTGCTACGCACATCAATCACTGCAAATGGCGTCACATGGCTGATGATTATTACTGGCGCATCAATCGGCCCAGCACTCCTAATACAGGGATGGGTTGGAATTGCCCTAGCTCTCTTCTTAAGCCAACTTCAAATGCTCATCGATTGTTGCGATGGCGAAGTTGCGCGATGGAGAGAGACGAAATCTCCGATGGGAATCTTCCTCGACAAATTAGGACACTATTTAGCTGAGTCACTAATCCCGATATGTTTCGGATTGCGCCTGGCTGGATTCCCAGAGAACTCTGTAGATAGTTCAATCTATCCATACCTTGGAGCTCTACTAGCAATACTTGTCATCTTTAATAAGGGCCTTAATGATGCAGTCCACGTTGCGCGAGCTTTCTCAGGACTTAAGAAGATTCAAGATAAAAAAGGTGTAAACCTGCCGGTAAAAGGAATTTTACGATCGCTTCGTAAGGTATTTAACTACCTACCTGCTCAGCGGATGTTTCACTCAATTGAATTCACGATTTTCGTGGCGATCTTTGGAAGCTACGCTTTATCCCTTGAGATTGCACTAGGAATAGCGTTATTTGTCACAGCCGGACATATTGCGGCGATCGTTACTTCATCAAAATTAAGGAATAATTAGGCCATGATCATTCTCGCTCGCGAACTTAGGCTTGCATTTCATGATCTCTTTACGACAAGAAAATATCGGTTGATTCTGGTCAGTTTGGTTCTCATCGCGGCATTCATCTCTGTTTCTGAGCTAGCTGTGGCAAAGCTCTTCACTGGAATTATTCTTAATGAAGGAAAGATGAGCCAGACTCAACTGGCGATTTTAGTCACAGGATTCTTCTTATTCTTCGGGGCAACAAGAGCAGGACACTTCTTCCAGAGGGTCTACCGAGTCAATGTATTTGATAAAGCTTTTAAGCATGCAAAAACAAATCAAAGAAACGCAAAAGGTAATTGGCGTTGGTCATTGGCGTTTGAGCTAACGAATTTGCTCAGTGCGGTGATGCAATTAGTTGTAGTAATCCTTATATTTTTCTACTTAAATTGGGCGTTTGCGCTTCTCAACATACTCATTGTCATATTCATTTTTGAGATTTATGGACGCCTATACAAGAAGCAGATTGAAGCACAGCGAGGTTTCGTACTAGCAAGGCAGAATAATCAGCCCGTAAAGAATTCAGTAAGAATTGGTACACGAGTTAAATCTGGCGAAACTGGAATTTTGATTTCTGGTGGAGCAATGCTGATTCTTCTCGCGGCTCTGCTCTACCTCAGCTATACGGGCGGAATTAGCCAAGCGAACACGATTGTGCTCTTCTTCGGTCTCCGTATGCAGAATTCGAATCTATCGAATATCTCAAGTGGACTTATGAGATTTGCAAGGGCGCTCACACATAGTGAATAAGCAAGAACTCCTGACAGTCGGGTATTCAACTCTCGGCAAGCGGATGACAGCTATCAAATTCCTCGACTCTGTCTCTAATTTAGTTGTAATCCAGAATCCAAATTCAGATCCACTGCCTGCCACAAATGCCAGAATCAAACGAGTTGAACTTCAGAGCAGAGGCGTTGCAAAGAGCAGAAATGCTGTCATTGAGAATACGACAACCGATTATTTACTCTTCGGGGATGACGATATTGAGTTCCAGGAAGAATCAATCAATGCCGCACTTGAGTATTTGCAGTCGAACCCTGATCTCTCAATACTTTTGCTACAAGCAGTCGATGAAACCGGAACCCTAAGAAAGCCTTATCCAAAGCAAGCACATGCGTTGAAGTTAACTAACTCAGCTAAAGCTGCAACATACGAGATGATCATCAGGGTTTCAGATATTAAGAAGGCATCAATTAGATTTGATGAGAACTTTGGAGCAGGAGCAGAGAATTACCTCGGCGACGAATACATCTTTATCGCTGACGCTCTTCGCGCTGGCCTCAAGGGACATTTCCTGCCGATTGTTATCGCAACGCATCCAACCGATAGTTCCGGAAGTTTTCACAATACAAAGCAGGATGCGATTGTTCGATCTCGTATCTTCTCTCGTGTATTCGGTACTTGGGCGCCGATTATGCGCCTGCTCTTTATCCTCAAGCCGCCATCGAAGAAATTCGGGCTACGCAACTCAATCTCCTTCCTAATTGGCAGATGAGCCTCAATAGGTTGTAAACTTAATCAACACTTGGAGACGTCGCATAGCCCGGTCGAGTGCGCCTCACTGCTAACGAGGTAAGGTGTAAAAGCCTTCAGGAGTTCAAATCTCCTCGTCTCCGCTCGATGACCTTAAATGCCTTTGGAAGTTGGGGATACATGACTCATAATTTCTTTGACTTAACTGGGAAAACCGCCTTAGTTACTGGCGCTAGAACTGGGATCGGTTTTGCTATTGCAAGTGGCCTTGCTGAACACGGTGCTGACATCATCACAGTTAGCTCTGCAATCGAGCCAGGAAGCGATATCGAAGGTGCAGTAAATGGTTTTGGCCGAAAGTTTAAAGGTTTTAAATGTGATTTCAAGAGTCGTGAGCAAACTGTTGAGGTATGTAAAAAGCTAGAAGAAGAGCGAATTGATATTCTTGTTAACAATTCCGGGCTAGTCAACCGAACTAATTTTCTGGAGCATAGCAACGAGCAATGGGATGAAACTATCGAAGCTGATTTAACCGCTCCCTTCTTAATCACCAGAGCTGTTGCTAAGCAGATGGTAGAAAGAAGATATGGCAAAATTATTTTTATAGGTTCAATGTGGAGCTTCCTCGGTGGCCAAAATGTAATTAGTTATACTGCTGCCAAAACAGCAATTGCAGGATTAACCAAAGGTATTTCTAATGAATTAGCCCCTCTTGGAGTTTGCGTAAACGCAATCGCACCGGGTTTTGTAAAGACAGATATCAATAAAGTTGTCCATAGCGATGCAGATCGGTCTGCACCGATAACATCGCGGATTCCAATGGGCCGCTGGGGTCGCCCAAATGATTTGACTGGTGCGGCTATCTTTCTTGCCTCTCCAGCTTCAGATTACATAACTGGGGTAGTTATGCCTGTTGATGGTGGTTTTCTAGCGAATTAACAAGCGAATTAACATTGGATTGCGGTCAACTTAATTTCTCTACTTTTATCAACATACCTTCGGTGCCTTCTTCTACAGCAGACACTCTCCACCCATCAATTACAAGTGATTTTCCTACGTAGAGCAATTCGTTCTGTGCCTTGATTGGTCCATCACCATGATTAATTCTTGAGTCAATTTTGTAGACCAGTGCACCTCGGTTAGCCGATCCCTTCAACTGGCGAACCTCAACACCAATTGTTACCCCTTCCTGAAGGTTTAACAGAATCAATTTGGGCTTCACGCTGGAGAGTTCAAGACTTTCTAGATAGTGAACTGTGCTCATTTGATTACTTAAGCACCTTACTTGTTGGTCTTCTAACCAACCACTTAAAAATTTACTCCAGCCAAAAAACTCTCGGGATGAATTGCTCATCATGTCCCAAGATCCTGCCGGGTTTGGATCACCAGGAGAAAATAGATATAGATCTTCTAGGCCAAATAGGGTGTGGCCTAATTCGTGAGCAAGTGTTTGGAAACTTCCAGCCGCCCCAGCTGTTTCCAGTGAGACTCCCTTAGCGCTTCCATTTCGTGTTGGGAATATCTGACTTAAGAATGCTTGGCCGACACCTCGTCCAGGGTAGCGAACAGTTTCAATCGTAATTCCATCGTATAAATCAAAATTTATCGAAGGGTCAGCTTTGGCGAGAATCTCAATTAGTGCATCTGTATTGTTTTGCTGAGGTCGAGGATTTGTTAGACCGTACGATTCCGCAGTTCTATCCATAGTGAGCCACTTGGATTTCTCTAATATTTGATATTCAATATTTACTAAACCGTATGATGTTTTTTTGTAGAAGTCTTGCACCTCTTTTAGAGTCTCTCGAATAAGATTTATATCTGCGTCGGAGAAAGATGGCGTATCTAGAAAATTGAGTGGAATAAAGAGAATCTTTGGAGTAACAGCGCCGCTTAACGACCCTTGAGGACGCGGAAAACCATTGTTCCCACTGCTGCGCGTTGTTAAATCTCTGGTTTTGCACACGGTCAAACTTGTTAAATCATTTGCTGAGGTAATTGCGCTATTTGTATTTAAGTCATTTGGCGGAGTAGCAGTCGGAGAAGGAGAGGGAGTCGGAGAGGGAGTGGGAGTGGGAATAACTACTGGTCTCGATTTGGTAGCAGTGGATCCAAGTTTCCAAAGAAGTTTCTTACCGCTCTTAGTACATATGTACTTCTTGCCTGCGAAGTTTGATATTTGTCCGGCCTTCTTGCAACTTCCCCCAACCTTGATGGCAGCTGTCGCATCCAATGGGGCGATAAGAGCAAAGACCAAAGTAAGGGAGAGCAGGATTCTCTTCATGGATAGAGTTTCAAGGTTTTTTTAGCGGATGGCAATAACCCGGTCGAGTGCGACTCACTGCTAACGAGGTAAGGTGTAAAAGCCTTCAGGAGTTCAAATCTCCTCGTCTCCGCCGAGCCGCACAGACATTTCACAAGCAAATTTCTCTATAATCACGAAGTGAAAAGTTCTTCGGAAATTCTCAAAGCTCTCGAGAATGAATCAATTGAGATTCTGCGAGAGACCGCGGCGGCTTTTCGTAAGCCAGTACTTCTCTATTCAATCGGCAAAGATTCCGCAGTTCTTCTCCATCTTGCAATGAAGGCTTTCTATCCGGCCCCAATTCCATTCCCGGTGATGCATATTGATACAACCTGGAAATTCCGCGAGATGATCTCTTTCAGAGAAGAGATGGTTGAGAAATACAATTTGAATCTCATCAAGCATACGAATGCTCAAGGAGTTGCCGACAACATCAATCCTTTCAATACCGGAGCTTCTGAGTACACCCGAATCATGAAAACTGTCGCACTTCGCCAAGCGCTTGATGCAAATCAATTTGATGCAGCTATTGGGGGATCACGCCGCGATGAAGAACGCAGCCGAGCTAAAGAGCGCATCTTTAGTGTGCGTGAAGCAGGGCACCGTTGGGACCCACGTAATCAGCGCCCAGAACTCTGGCGTACTTACAATCCAAGAATTACTCCTGAACAATCGATGCGCGTCTTTCCTCTTTCAGATTGGACTGAGCTCGATATCTGGAACTACATTGAAGAGAACGATGTACCCGTAAATCCTTTGTACTTCGCAAAAGAACGCCCTGTTGTATTTAGAGGCGAACAAATGATTATGGTCGATGATGATCGCTTCCCACTGATTAATGGTGAAGTCCCAGTCATGAAGAAAATTCGTTTCCGAACACTGGGTTGCTACCCACTCACCGCAGCAGTTGAATCTGATGCCACAACTGTCAGCGAAATTGTTGAAGAGGTTATGAATGTAAAGCTCAGTGAACGAGCCACACGCCTGATTGATGGCGAAAAAGAAGATTCTATGGAGAAGAAGAAGACTGAGGGTTACTTCTAATGACCCAGCAAAGCACCCAACCAATTATTCGCCTTGTTACTTGCGGAAGCGTTGATGATGGCAAGAGCACGCTGATTGGCCGTTTACTTGTAGAGACAGATAGCGTTCCGCACGACACTGTTGCATCTGCTCGAAATATTCGCCGAAGCGGATCAACAATCGTTGCCGGCGATATTGATTTCAGCTTGCTTACCGATGGATTAGAGGCAGAGCGCGAACAAGGAATCACAATTGATGTGGCTTACCGTTCAATGTCATTGCTTAATGGTCGCCGATTGATTATTGCTGATGCTCCTGGACACGAGCAGTACACACGAAATATGGCTGTCGCTGCATCACGTGCAGATGTTGCTCTCGTATTGGTAGATGCTTCTCGCGGCATTCGCACCCAAACTCTGCGCCACTTAACAATCTGCTCACTTATGGGCGTAACAAGAATTGCAGTAGTAGTAAATAAGTTAGATGCAACTGGATATTCGCAAGACGTTTATCAAGCGATTGTTGACGAACTTTCAGGTGTTGCAAAGCGCTTAGGTATTACTGATTACCAGGCGGTGCCTGTCAGTGCGCTTGCTGGAGATAATGTTGTTCACCGCAGTACAAATATGTCTTGGTATTCAGGGCCAACTCTTCTCGAATACATCCAAAGCTGGGATAAGAAGGGTGAAGCGCTCGTTAAACCACATCTTGGTGTGCAGCTCATCGCACGCGCTGAGAACTTCCGTGGCCTTTCAGGAACAATCTTTAACGGAACCTTTAACCAAGGCGATGAAGTCATCGTTCTTCCAAGTAAGCGCAAAGCGAAGATTTCACAGATTGTTTCGCACGGTGGAGATCTCACGAGCGCAGGAGATTCTGAAGCGGTAATTCTCGTACTTGAACCCGATGTGGACGCCACTCGTGGCGATAGCGTTGAGTTAGCAAGTAACTTCACAATGCCAGCCGATCGCTTTAATGCGAATGTTGTCTGGTTAGGCGAGACAGAACTTGTCCATAGCCGCTCGTACTATCTAATCGCTGGCTCCACTCAGGTACCGGCTATGGTTACAAAGATTCGCCATAAGCTTGAAATTACGAGTGGCGATCACGAAGCAGCAGAAGTTCTTGCCATGAACGAGATTGGCGTAGTAGAAATTGCAACAGATTCTCCGATTGCGCTATCTCCATATAAGGAAGATCGAAATACTGGAAGCTTTATTCTCGTAGATCGCGTAACCCTCAATACCGTTGCAGCTGGAATGGTTAACCACGTTCTGCGCCGTTCAGATAACGTTTCTGAGCATAAGTACGAAGTTGATTCACTTGCTCGTGCATCGCAGAAGAATCAGAGCGCGAAGGTAATCTGGCTAACCGGACTCTCGGGCTCTGGTAAATCGACGATTGCAAATGAACTTGAGAAGCGCTTATTTGCAGCTGGTGCCCATAGCTATATTCTTGATGGCGATAATTTACGTTTAGGGCTTAACAAGGATCTTGGGTTCACTCGCGCTGATCGCGCTGAGAATGTGCGTCGAGTTGGCCAAGTAGCGCACTTGATGGCAGATGCCGGATTAATCGTCATCGTCGCACTCGTTAGCCCATTTGCTGAAGACCGCGATAGCGTGCGAGAACTCTTTGAAAAAGGAAAGTTTGCAGAAGTCTGGGTGAAGACTCCGATTGAAGTATGTACTGATCGCGATCCAAAGGGTCTTTATAAGAAGGCTGCAGATGGAACACTGCCTAACTTAAGTGGCGTAGGCCAGGAGTATGAACCTCCAACGCATGCAGAGCTAATTCTTGATGGCACAGAAGATATTGCGGTAAACGTTTCTAAGATTATGGATGAGCTCCTGTGAATTGGATGCTCTTCGCCCTTGCGGGATCAATTGCACAATTGGTTGATGGCTCACTTGGAATGGGCTTTGGGCTGACAAGTTCAACTCTCTTGCTCACCTTAGGTGCATCTGCAGCCGTTGCTTCAGCTGCAGTACACGCGGCTGAAATTGGTACAACGCTTGCATCAGGTGTTTCTCATTGGCACCGTGAGAATGTAGATAGAGACATCCTTGTTCGATTAGCGATTCCAGGTGGAATCGGTGCTCTGCTCGGAGCAACATTCTTATCAAATATCGATCTTTCTGGCGGAAAGATCTTTATCTCAACAATCCTTTTACTCTTGGGTTTCTTGCTGCTCTACAGAAATCTCTTTGGGCAATCACCACAGGTGAGCGTTTCAGATATCTCTAATCCAAGGTATTTAACATTCCTAGGATTCTCTGGCGGATTTATTGATGCATCAGGCGGTGGAGGATGGGGACCTGTTGTAACGCCAACTTTGTTAGCAACAACCCAAACAGAGCCGAGAAAAGTTATCGGAACTGTCTCTGCAGCTGAGTTCATCGTTGCTGTTTGTGCCAGCGTTGGCTTCCTACTAAATCTGAGCAAATTAGATATTGATTGGTCTGTAGTCGGCGGACTCGCACTTGGCGGTGTTCTCATGGCGCCAATTGCCGCAAAACTTGTCAGTTGGTTGCCAAGAAAACAACTAGGTATATTCGTGGCAATTGCGATTATCCTGATTAATGGATTTAGATTGCTGAGTGCGTGATGAGTAAGCGGATAGTTGCACACGTCGGATTTCACAAGACAGGAACAACTGCTCTCCAAGAGAGCTTCGCGTCCAGTCGTGAAGAGCTACAAAAATTCGGTGTTACATATCCAGATTTTGGCCAGAAGGCTCATCACAGAGCGGCATGGTCGCTTATTGGTCGATCATGGGGTTGGAAGAATCGCGGCGGAAGTACATTTCCGATTGCCGAGTGGCAGAAAGCGGTAAAGAGCGCCAAGAAGAACCGTGGCACAACACTTATCAGCAGTGAATTCTTCTGTGAACTTGATGAGGAGAAGATTCAGAAATTCAAAGAAGATATGAGAAATGAAAATATCTCAATTGTCTTTACTCTGCGCCCACTCGTAAAGCTTCTTTCATCTTCTTACCAGCAGTATTTGAAGTATGGACTGACCCCAACATATGAAGAGTGGTTGCACTCAGTTCTTGAAACACCTGGTGTCTCCAAGTTAACGCCGACTTTCTGGAAGCGCCACGAGCATGGACGTGTAATTTCTCAATGGGCAAAGGTCTTCGGGGTCGAGAATGTCTTTGTTGTCATTGCAGATGAAAGTCAGCCAACCGCCATATTTGAAGCATTTAACTCAATACTTGGGGTGCCTGCCGGAACCTTGTCGCAGATTGAAGGTATCTCGAGTAACCGTTCTCTCTCGTATGAAGAGATTTGTCTCTTACTTGAAGTAAATAAGAATTTCCCTAAGAAACGAAGATGGGATGAGTACGAGATCTATATTCGTGAAGGTGCAATAAAGCATTTAACAGATAAGGTAAAGGTCGATAAGAGCGCAGAGAAGTTACTTACTCCCCAGTGGGCGGTAGATAAAGTTCGTGAAATCGGTGCTGAATCTGTCCGCCAGATAAAAGCGTCGGGTGTCACGGTTATGGGCGATCTCGACAGATTTGATTCTGCTGTAATCCCTGTCGGAGAGAATGTCCCTGTAACCCACATCTCCCTTGAAACTGCTGCACAAGCGCTATTGGCCTTTGACAATAAAACTTTACGACGCCAGAGCAGCAGAGTGATCTTCCGCGAGGCCCTACGGAGAATTAAGAAGAAGTTAAAATGCTAAAGTTCTCGTATGCCTCAATACAAGATAGCGATAGTCGGAGCAGGACCTGCTGGCTACTTTGCGGCGCAAGCCCTTCAGAATTTACAAACCCAAGAGCTGCAGTTTTCGATTGACATGATTGAGCGCCTTCCAACTCCTTGGGGTCTAGTTCGTAGTGGTGTTGCACCTGATCATCCAAAAATAAAGTCTGTTTCTAAAGTATTTGAAAAGGTAGCGAACGAACCCAATTTTCGACTATTTGGAAATGTGGAACTCGGAAGCGATTTAACAATTGAGCAACTCAAAGAGCGCTACGACGCCATTGTGATCGCAACTGGTTCTGCCCTTGGCAAAAAACTTGGCATACCTGGCGAAGATTTACTGGGCTCCATGTCAGCTGCGACATTTGTCCCTTGGTATAACGCTCATCCAGATTTTAAGGATGAATCAATCGATTTAAGTTGCGATACCGCAGTTGTCATTGGCGCTGGCAACGTGGCAATGGATGTTGCTCGCATGCTGGCACTTGAGCCAAGTGAGCTCGACCCAACAGATACTGCAGATCATGCCATTGATCTCTTTAAGAAGAGCGCGGTCCGAACTGTTGTCATCAGCGCACGACGTGGGGCAGAAGATGCAGCGTTTACATCACCTGAGCTCCGCGAACTTCCGAAACTTGAACACACCAATGTCGAGATTGCGAAGAAAGATATAGAAGATGCACTTGCTCGAGTGGGTGCAGAGATTGAGAAAGATACAAAGAGCAATCTTGATGCGATGCTATTGATTGCAGAACGTGAAGCGACAAACCACGAACGCACGATGAAGTTTCAATTCTTAGCAACGCCAGTTGAGATTAAAGGCAATGGTCGAGTAGAAGAAGTTGTTTTCAAGAAGACCGGCGGCGATGAAACCTTCAGCATTAAATGTGGATTGGTTGTTACAGCTATTGGATATCAAGCAGCGCCACTTGATGGAATTCCATATGAAAATGGCAAAGTAGTAAATGTAGATGGACGCGTGGCGGCCGATATTTATGTTGTTGGTTGGGCAAAGCGCGGACCTTCTGGAGTTATTGGAACAAATAAATCAGATGCCGCCGATGTCATGAAACTTCTCATCGCTGGTTTGAAGGCTCCTAAGAGCTCTGGCGATATCAGTGAATTAATTGCAGGCAAAAAAATTGTGACTCAGACTCACTGGCAGGCCATTAATGAGGCCGAGATAGCTGCCGGGGAACCTCTGGGTAAGCCGCGTCGCAAGGCTGTGGATCGAGAAGCTTTACTGAAGTATGCCGGACTTGAATAACTCTTAATCAGTAGGTCACTGTACATTCACTTGCATTTCATTGAATCTTCATAACTCGATGGTTCATTGCGCCCATGAATACACTAAACAGAAATAGATTTTTATCATTATCTGGCTCGCTCGGTTTAATCACCGCGCTTCTTCTAGCGAGCTTTACGCCGGTTGCATCTGCGTCAACTTACTCACTTCCAAATGCACCAACAAGCGTTACCTCATATCTCGGCGCTGGTGGCGTAGTTGTGCGCTGGACTCCAGGAGCTAGTGTGGAGCCAGGCGTCTCTGGTTACGTAGTTTCAGCAGGAGCAGGCTCTTGCCCAATTTTTGTTCCAGCAAAAGCAAGTACCGTCGTAACTATGCCTGTGGTCACTGGCCAACCTGCAGGCACTCCTGTCGTGCAAGCTGTTAATGAATACGGATTCTCGCAACCAAAAGCGTCTGCCAAGAGTTACACGGCAGCACAACTTGCAACTGTTGCCTCATCTGCCAACAAAGCTGTCCAGGTCCTGCAGTTAAGTGATTTACATGGTGCGGTAGAGGTTGGTACCTCATTTGGCGCAGCTCTTTTAGCTAGCAACTGGGATGCAGATCGTAAGGCGAACCCAGCGACAATTGCTCTCTCATCTGGTGATAATTTTGGCGCTGCACCACCGATTTCAACTGAGTTCGAAGAGATTCCAACAATTGAAACTCTGAATGCAGTAAAGCTAGATGTATCTATCCCAGGCAACCATGAACACGACCGTAATCTCACTCACCTGAACAAGATGATTGGTCTGTCGAATTTCCAATGGGTTGTCTCTAACTACGATTCTGAGTCACTCGCTGTTCTAAAATCAGGTTCAAAGCAGATAAAGAATTTCAGCATAATTGAACGTGGTGGAGTCAAAATCGGAGTAGTTGGATCAAATACTCCAGAGACCATCGAACAAGTTTTCCCAGGCAATCTGGATTATAAGAATGCAGCAGGAGAAAAGAAGACAATCACAATTAACCCAGGCGTTGCCGGGGTAAATAAGGCTATAACTGAGGCCAAGGCAGCGGGCGCGGAAATCGTTATCGCACTCTTGCACCAGGGATGGCTTCAAAATGCTGATGGAACAGCTAAGGGTGAGCTCAATGAGCTAGCCGCGGATATCAAGGGTGCAACTGCAATTTACGGTGGTCACAGCCACCAAACTTTTGCATCTGTCATTCCAGGAACAGTACGCGTCAACCCAGTCGTGATTGGGCAGACAAGAAATTCGGGCGTTGAATATACTCGAACTCAAATCTGTATGAAGCGCGGAAAAGTTGTTGGACAATCCATTCAGCACGTATTAAAGGCTGCTGCACCAACAATCAACACAGGTGTCGTCAGTACTGTTACAACACAAGATGCAACTGCTGCTGCGATGGTCAAGCAATATAAAGATCAACTCACCGCAAAGCTTGATGTGAAGATTGGAACAGTTTCTGCTGTATTCCCACGAGGTGGTACACCTGCAGTA
>JBILBB010000121.1:0-3695 GCA_044353955.1 Candidatus Planktophila sp.
GAAACTTCCTTAGCATTTTCATAAGTTGGATTATCTGAGAAACCTGTCCATGAAGCGGCAATCGCACGATCACGGAACTTGTAATAGTTAAAAGCTTTGCGACCTACGAGATAACTTGCAACAGAGAGTCCACGTTCACGAAGAAGAGCGCCAAGCTGCTCGCCTTCCTTAATCGCATTTGTTGAGTAAGCCCCTGCCATACCGCGGTCTGCAGAGATGATGAGTACTGCTGCGCGACGCGGGTTTGGACGAGGTGTAGTCAATGGGTGAACCACTGTTGAGTATGAAGCCACTGCAGATACCGCACGTGTTAACTCGTTTGCATACGGAGTCGATGCAGATACACGTTGCTGCGCCTTAACGATACGAGAAGCAGAGATTAACTCCATTGCTTTCGTAATCTTTTTAGTCGCTTTAACGGAACGCATCCGTCGGCGATATATGCGGAGTTGAGCACCCATGGGTTACTTCTTCACCGCCACGATCTGCTCTTGGAGTTCACCCTCGAGCGGATCTTCTTCGTTCTCATTTGCAGCGCTTGCTGCAGATGATTTAAAGATCTTCTTGAAATCATCAATTGCAGCCTGAAGCTTTGCAACAGTTTCATCTTCAAGGACCTTGGTCTCAGAAATTGTTGTCATAATCTCCTTGCGCTCACGGCCGAGGAAGTCGATGAACTCAGATTCGAAGCGACGAATATCTGCAACTGGGACAGAGTCAAGGTTGCCCGTTGTTCCTGCCCAGATTGAGGCGATCTGCTTCTCAAGTGAGAATGGTGAGTACTGACCTTGCTTCAAGAGCTCGACCATACGTGCACCGCGCTCTAGCTGAGCCTTTGATGCTGCATCGAGATCTGAACCAAAAGCTGCGAATGCTTCGAGCTCACGGAACTGTGCAAGGTCAAGACGCAAACGACCAGCAATCTTCTTCATCGCCTTAGTCTGCGCAGAACCACCAACACGGGAAACTGAGATACCTACGTTAATCGCTGGGCGAACGCCTGCGTTAAAGAGATCTGTCTCAAGGAAGCACTGTCCATCCGTAATCGAAATAACGTTTGTAGGAATAAATGCTGAAACGTCATTTCCCTTTGTCTCAATGATTGGCAAGCCAGTCATTGAACCGCCACCGAGTTCGTCCGAGAGCTTTGCACAACGCTCTAGCAAACGTGAGTGTAAGTAGAAAACATCGCCTGGGTACGCTTCACGGCCTGGTGGACGGCGAAGTAGCAATGAGACTGAACGATAAGCCTCTGCCTGCTTTGATAGATCATCAAAAACGATAAGAACGTGCTCGCCGTTGTACATCCAGTGCTGACCAATTGCAGAACCGGTATACGGTGCAAGGTACTTAAAGCCTGCTGGATCTGATGCAGGTGATGCAACGATTGTTGTGTATTCCATTGCGCCAGCTTCTTCAAGTGCGCCACGAACAGATGCAATTGTTGAACCCTTCTGACCAATAGCAACGTAGATGCACTTAACCTGCTTCTTCTTATCGCCAGTAAGCCAGTTTTCACGCTGGTTAATAATTGTGTCGATTGCAACTGCAGTCTTACCTGTCTGACGGTCACCAATAATTAACTGGCGTTGTCCGCGACCGATTGCTGTCATTGCATCGATTGCCTTGATACCTGTTGCCATTGGCTCCTTAACAGGTTGGCGCTGTACAACTGATGGTGCCTGAAGTTCAAGTGCACGACGTGCATCTGGCTTGATTTCACCCTTGCCATCGATTGGTCGACCAAGTGGATCAACAACACGGCCAAGGAATCCGTCGCCGACAGGAACAGAGAGAACTTCACCTGTACGGCGTACAGATGTTCCTTCTTCAATGCCTGCGTAATCGCCCAAGATAACAACACCAATTTCGCGCACGTCGAGGTTAAGTGCGAGACCTAGTGTTCCGTTCTCGAATTGAAGAAGTTCGTTTGCCATTGTCGAAGGAAGTCCTTCAACGCGAGCGATTCCATCGCCTGCCTGGCTAACTGTTCCGACTTCATCACGAGCCGCGGTGCCTGGATCGTATGACTTAACGAAATTCGCTAAGGCATCCCGAATTTCATTCGGTTGGATCTTGAGCTCTGCCATGAGTTTCCCCTTTATTCCCTGTTATTTATTTCCAGCTAGTGCGCGTCCGGCGCTAGCAAGTCGATTTGAAACGCTTCCATCTACTAATTCATCTGCGAACTTGACCGATACTCCACCAAGAATCGATGGTTCGATCTCGATATTGACGCGGATTGGTTGCCCAACCTGCTTTTCGATTGCGGTTGCGAGACGAGACTTCTGTGCATCTGAAATCTCAGATGCGACGCGGACTACCGCGATAAGACGATTACGACGATTTGCAAGTCCGAATAGGTAATCGGCAAATGCCGCTTCGATGCTGCGACCACGAAGACTTGTCACGAGAGCAACTGCAAGCTTCAGAGTTGATGCAGATGCCTTCTTTGAAAGTACTTCAGAGATAAGCGCGGTTTTAGCCTCAGGTGTTCCAGTACCTACGAGAGCCTTGCGCAATTCGAAGTTATCGACAACAAGCTGAGATGTTTCAAAGAGTTCATCTTCTACGCGATCGAGTTCATTGTTGATATTTGCTGCAGATGCTTCAGCCTCAATAGCCAGCTGCTCGAGCACGTGCACTAGGTCTCCTGCAGCTGACCAACGAAGAGTTGATACAGATGTGAGTATTTCTAGCGCAGTGGAAGCAAGCGACTTTGCGAAGAGATCTTTGACGAGAGCGCCCTTAGAGGCAACATCGCGTGCAGGATCTGCAAAGGCGCGGCGGATTGAAGTGTTCTTAGAGAGAACATCTGCTGCAAAGAAGAGTTGAGAGGAGAGCTCAGATGCGTTTGCCGCTGTTGCGCCCTTGACGGCAGCGTCGAGCTTGCCGCGTGCAACCACGAGTGATTGACGGCTGCTGCCTCCGAGATGGATTCTCATTCTCTTCTTTCTTCTCTATCTACTACTTGGACTTTTCGAGATCTTCGATAAAGCGTTCCACGATCCGTGATTGGCGGGCCTGGTCATCAAGAGCTTCCCCGACAATCTTTGATGCGAGTTCAACAGCAAGTGCACCAACTTCATTGCGAAGAGATGTGATTGCCTGCTGACGCTCTGCCTCAATAGATGCGTGTGCTGCCGCAGTGATGCGTGCTGCTTCATCTTGAGCTTTCGTGCGAAGCTCTTCGAGAATTGCTACACCTTGAATGCGAGCTTCTTCGCGAAGTTTTGATGCTTCACCTTGTGCTGATGAAAGCTGTTCGTTGTACTGAACAAGTGCGCGTTGTGCTTCGAGCTGCGCCTTCTCAGCACGTTCGATACCGCCTTGAATTGCTTCGGTGCGGTCAGTAAATGCCTTTTCAAACTTTGGCACGACTGCCTTACGAAGAACGAGGAATAGCAGGGTGAAGGCAATTGCGCCGACAACTAATTCAGCGGTGTGCGGAATTAGCGGGTTTAAAGGTTCTCCCCCGGCAAGCAAATTAATTGAGCGCATTAGTTTCCCTAATCCTTCTTAACTGTTAGAGAACGAATGCGAGTACGAGACCGAAGAGTGCGAGTGCTTCAGCAAGGGCGAATCCGAGGAACGCGATTGGCTGGAGAACGCTACGTGCTTCTGGCTGACGAGCTACGCCGTTGATATAAGCAGCGAAGATCATTCCTGTTGCAATTGCTGGACCAATTGCTGAT
>JBILBB010000122.1:0-3669 GCA_044353955.1 Candidatus Planktophila sp.
TTAACGTTGAAGAGAAGATAACCATGGGCGTTGATAATGACTTGCTTACAGATATCTCTGTTATTGCTGGAGAACCTCGCGCACGCCATCTCTACCTTGGCGAGAAGGCTGGCTCAGCTGCGGCAATAGATGAAGTTATTCAGCGCTGGCGCCAAAACCTTGGCGATAAGGTCTTAATTCATTCGCGTGCAACAGCAATTGAGTCTGGTTTATTTGGAAGTGATGTTTCACTTGATGCGGCAGAACGCGCAGGGGATGTCATTGCTATTGCTCGTGCCGGAGTAGTTTTACTGGATCCAGAACGCGCCGATAAAGAGGGCGAGATGATCGGTCATCATGGTGGAGATTCTGCGGTAGAAAGTTCTGTGCCGCTCTTGAGCAAGGTTATTTAAAGATTAATTATCTTCTGGAGCTTCTTCGCTCTTGTGGCCAAACATAATTTCATCCCATGAAGGCACCTTTGCGCGAGCAATAATTCCATCTTGAGAATCTGCAGCAGTTGGTGTCTCGCGAATTACAGCAAGACGTGGAGTCTCGGGCTTCTCTTCAACAACTGGTTCAAAACTATCTGCAATTCGATTTGTTTCAATTCGATTTGTTTCAAGACGGGATGGATGAGTTGGCTCTGAGTGAATGATCCCCGTTGAAACTGGGCGAGCAGGTGCATCTTCATCAATGAGCCAAGCACCGTTGTCATCTGTCGCACCCAAAGCGCGACGAGAGAGATCAAAGTTCCATGTTGCAACACCGCTGCCATCACGATTTGGGTAGTGCAATTCGATATGCCAAGTGCCGTCTAGTAGGCGCCAGGTATTCCAGGAAACTTCATCTGTATCTACGCCGCGTGGTGCAAGCTTTGCAAGGACGACATCCCTAAAAGTCATCTCGATGCGGTGAACATCTTTACGCATCACTAATTCGCGTGCACGATCGAGGATGTATTCACGCTCCTGCATGATGGGACCCGAGAAGCGTTCAACCTTCTCAACAGTGATCTGTCCATCACGAGCAACCTGGTCAAAGCTATCGCCTGCACGAAGTCGGCGCTGAATCTCTTTAACTGACATTGTCTCGACTGCATCAAAGGCAGGCACTGATGTTAGGCGAGGCTGATTAACGGTTGCTCGCAAAGTGTCGCTGATGCGAAGAGAGAACTCTGAGCCGCTGTTATCGACAAGGTTGAGATGGCTTCCATCATCACTCTTACCGGTCAGGCGAAGCTCAGTCATAGGGTGAGAATAACCGATAGAGCGTGAATTTCGCGATAGTTCGACCCTCTAAGATGCGCATATGTATAAAGATTTGTTGGAGTTGGCTCAAAGAATTGGTGCTGAAGCAGGCGCGCTCCTGATGGATCGCCCTCTGGCATTTGAAATCGAATCCAAGTCAACGGCAATCGATATCGCAACTCAGATGGATACCAAGGCGGAGAAGTTCATCGTCCAATCACTTCTTGCAGCTCGACCAGATGATGGCATCATCGGCGAGGAAGGCTCATCGGTTCCAAGTAAATCTGGAATTACCTGGGTAATCGACCCACTCGATGGAACGGTCAATTATTTCTATGGACTTCCAGGCTGGAATGTTTCTATCGCAGCGAAAGATAGCGAAGGCGTGATTGTCGGTGTAGTTACAGCTCCAACCATTAATTCAACATGGTGGGCAACTCGCGGTGGTGGCGCTTTCTACAATGGACATGCAATTAAGTGCAACGATCCTGTTGAAGTCGATCGTGCACTTCTTGCAACGGGATTTCAATATGATGTTGCAGACCGCGTCTCTCAACTAGAAGATTTCGCAAAGCTCGTTCCTGTAGTTCGCGATATGCGCCGCAACGGTGCTGCAGCGGTAGATCTCTGCCATGTTGCAATGGGTGCACTCGATGGATATTACGAAGCAGGACTTAAAGAGTGGGATTGGTCTGCAGGGGGATTGGTCGCAACGGAGGCAGGAGCGACCTTTAAAAAATACGGCGAAGGACCGATGCAGATTTCCATGGTGGCAGGTCCTTACCTGCATGCCCAGCTCGAGGAGTTGCTCGCCTTTCCTGAGTAAGGCAAGCGAGCGTAATTTCAGGGGGAGTTTGGCCGATTTACGCTCAAGGCCCCTTCTGTGGCAAGATACGCAGTCTGCACGGCGTTACCTCGCAGTGCCTATTAGATAAGTAATGAACAGGACCAAAGATGAACATTCTCGACGTAGTAGATGCTGCCTCACTCCGCAAGGACATTCCACAGTTCCGCGCAGGCGATGAGCTAAAGATTCACGTCCGTGTTATCGAAGGCAGCAAGTCACGTCTTCAGGTCTTCCAAGGAATCGTCATCGGTCGCCAGGGCGACGGAGTCCGCGAAACTTTCACAATCCGTAAAGTTTCATACGGTGTTGGCGTAGAGCGTACATTCCCAGTTCACACACCAGTTATTGAGAAGATTGAACTCGTCAAGAAGGGCGATGTTCGTCGCGCAAAGCTTTACTACCTACGCGATCTTCGCGGTAAGGCTGCAAAGATTCGCGAAAAGCGCGATGGCGTTGAAGGTTACGGCGATGGAATTCTTTCTACTCCAGTTGCTATCGTCGAGGAAGTTCCAGCTGCGGTTGAAGTGGTGGCAGAGGTTCCAGCTCCAGCTGCGATTACAGAAGATGTCGTAGTAACCGAAGCTGTCGTAGAAGCACCAGTCGAGGTAGTTGCAGAAGCTCCAGCTGAAGTAGTTGCAGAAGCACCAGCGGAAGCTGTTGCTGAAGTTACTACTGAAGATAAGCCTGCGTAACTAAACACTCTTCCATGTCACGTAAGGGCTCAGTCCTTCGTGAGTTGCCGATTCTTATAGTCGTTGCGCTCGCAGTCTCACTTCTCATCAAGACTTTCCTTGTGCAATTCTTCTATATCCCTTCAGGGTCTATGGAGAACACTCTGCAGATTCAAGATCGAGTTGCTGTAAATAAGCTCCCATTCATCTCAAAGAATATCTCGCGTGGAGATGTTGTTGTCTTTAGAGATCCAGCAAATTGGTTACCTGAACAGTATGTCGATGAACAGAACAAAATAGTTTCCAAGATTAAAGAAGGCCTTGTCCTTGTAGGAGTTCTCCCCAACCCCGCAAAGCAATATCTCGTTAAACGCGTAATTGGCGTTGCTGGTGACAAGATTATTTGCTGTGCAAAAGATGGAAAACTCACAATTAATGGCAAAGAGACAGACGAGCCTTATATCTTTAAAGGCAATAAGCCAAGCGAACTTGAATTTAATGTCACTGTTCCTGAAGGAAAAATCTGGGTAATGGGAGATCACCGTGGAGCATCAGCGGATTCTCGTTATCACCAGGATGATGTCAACAATGGTTTTGTTCCAGTCTCTAAAGTAACTGGTCGGGTCTATGCAATCATCTGGCCATTTAACAATCTCAGTTTCGTTTCATCGCAAAATCCAATCAAGTAGCTTCGCATATGAAAGCTAGCCATGAAAGCAATTGAAGAGCTTCTCCATAAAGCAGGAATCTCTCCCATCGCTGGAGTTGATGAAGCTGGGCGCGGTCCATGTGCGGGTCCACTCGTTATCGCGGCCGTTATTCTGAAAGATCCTTTTGCGCCGGAACTTGCACAGGTACGCGATTCAAAAGAGATATCTGAGAGCAAGCGCGAAGAACTATTTGATGTAATCATGAATATTGC
>JBILBB010000012.1:0-13393 GCA_044353955.1 Candidatus Planktophila sp.
CTTCGGACATTTCCGCAAGAAGTGCAGCAGCTTTTGTGCTGACGTTTTTAATCTGAATTCGCGCACGACCAACAGGTGTATTGGGATGAGAGAAGTATGAGAAGAAGATTGCAACCAGCGCACCAATAAGAGTTGAACCCATACGGTGAAGTGCAGTGCTTTCAGAGATTCCGGGACCAATGACAATCAGCGCAGTTACAGGAACATTTACAGATGCAACTTCACCAAGATGCAAAGCACGTGCAACGACCGCACAGAGAATAATTGTTGTCGCTACCGCTATGAAGCCGAAGTTAAAGAGGCTGACTGTCAGAAGAGCAATACCTGCACCGATTGCAGTGCCGACAAGCTGGCCAAATCCTTCACGCATTGATTTATGTAAAGAGATACGGATGCTCAGAGTTGAAACGATTGCCGCGACAACTCCGCCATTTTCAATCAAAAGATCGCCGATGAACCAAGCGACACCACCTGCCACGCCTGCTACAAGAATCTGGCGTACCCAGTGACGGCGGTTCTTAAAGAGGTTGATAAATTTCCTGAACATTAGGCTGAGTTTACGCCTTTGAAGTCCGATTAGGATGACGCCATGACTGCAACAGCGCCATCTGATGAAGAGATACGTAAACTTTTACTCTCAACAAAAACAATTGCCATAGTTGGCGTCTCTGCCAATACCGATAAAGCAAGCAATCACGTTGCTCGTTATCTTCAGGGAAAAACAGATTACGAGCTATTTTTTGTCAATCCAGCAGCTGATGAAATCCTTGGTCAAAAGGTTTACAAATCTCTAAGCGAGATTGAGCAAGAAATTGATCTTGTTGATGTCTTTCGCAAGCCTGCCGATTGCTTGGCAGTGCTTGATGAAGCAATTGCAATAAAAGCAAAGTCAGTCTGGTTACAGCTGGGGATTTCCGTCCCTGAAGTTAAATCAGTAGGCGAAGCGGCAGGTTTATCTGTGATTATGGATCGTTGCATCAAGATTGACCACGCACATTTACTGAAGTGATTACTTAGGGATTCTTAGACCCTGCATTCCGCCATCTACCACCAAAGAAGTTCCGGTAGTTGAACCCTGAAGTGGGCTCGCCAAATAACACAATGCACGAGCAACTTCTTCTGCACTAACAAGTCGGCCTAGTGGTTGACGAGCTTCAAGAGCTTTACGTTCTGCAGCAGGATCTGCTGCCTTTGCTAACAATCTCTGTACCCATGGGGTATCTGCTGTACCTGGGTTTACGCAGTTAACGCGAACACCATCAACAATATGATCATTTGCCATCGCCATCGTTAATGAAAGTACTGCACCTTTACTCGCGCTATACAGGGCGCGATTTGGAATACCTGCTGTTGCTGCTACTGAACAGACATTTGTCACAGATGCGCTCTTGCTCTTTCGAAGCAACGGTAGTGCTTCGCGCACAGTGCGCACGATGCCAACAACATTGACGTTCATGACCTTATGCCACTCATCAGATGGATTAGATTCAACTGTTCCAACTGCACTGATAGCAGCACTATTAATAAGTATGTCAAGTGAAAACATCTTAGAAAACGCTGCTGCGACAGATGCATCATCGCCAACATCGCATTGAAGCCAAGTTCCATGTTCTGCAATTCCACCTTCGGCGATATCAAGACCATAAACAGTTGCTCCACCATCGGCGAGAATCTTGAGAGTTGCTAGACCGATTCCAGACCCAGCACCTGTAACAGCTGCTGTTAAACCCTTGAACTCTGTTGTCATGCGTTAACCCACTCTTTTCCTGTCGGGAATGTGAAATCTGAAATAGTCTGAGCAAACATCTCACCACCTGCACCTGGTTCGGTCGGCGGCATGTAATGTGCATTCTGAATATTGGTTGGAACTACAAAGTGCTCATGCAAGTGATCAACGAATTCAACCACGCGATCTGGGTGGTGACCAGATACAGCCACCGCATCAAACATCGCAAGATGCTGAACTAGCTCGCAGAGGCCAACGCCGCCTGCGTGTGGACATACCGGAACTCCGAACTTTGCAGCCATCAAGATATTTGCAATGTTCTCGTTGACACCAGCAACGCGGGTCGCATCTATCTGCATAAATGAGAATGACTTCGCCTGAAGCATCTGCTTAAAGAGAATGCGGTTCATGCCGTGCTCGCCTGTCGCTACACGGATAGGTGCAATCGCCTTAGCAATAGCTGCGTGACCGATTACATCATCAGGATTTGTTGGCTCTTCAACCCAGTGAAGATTGACATCTCCAATTCCCTTAATCCATTCGATTGCTTGATTAACATCCCATACCTGGTTTGCATCAATAGAAATTTTGATATCTGGACCCACTGCTTCGCGGGCTAACTTAAGGCGACGCTTATCGTCTTCAAGAGATCCACCGCACTTAAGTTTGATTAATTTGTAACCGGCTGCAACTGCTTCCTTTGCAAGACGGACCATCTTCTCATCTGTGTATCCAAGCCAACCTGGAGTAGTTGTATATGCAGGAAGACCTTCTGCGCGAAGTTTTGCCTCATTTGCTGCGCGATTAGGTACAACCTTCTTCAGCATCTCGAGCGCTTCTTCAGGAGTAAGTGCATCTGTGATGTAACGGAAATCTACAAGTTCAACAATTTCCTCTGGTGACATATCTGAGAGGAATTTCCAGAGAGGCTTCTTTGCATTCTTTGTAACTAAATCCCATGCAGCGGTGATGACTGCACCTGCCGCCATCTGTGTGACGCCTTTTTCAGGGCCGAGCCATCTAATCTGCGAATCACGAACAAGGCTTCTTGCGAAATCTCCCATGCTCTTTGCAAGATCATCGACATCGCGACCTACTGCATAGGGTGCAAGCTGTTCGATTGTTTGGCATTGCAAATCATTTCCGCGACCACATGTAAATACAAAACCATGTCCCTGAAGTTTCGGGTCATCTGTTTCAAGGATAACGAGAGCTGCCGAATAATCTGGTTCCTTATTCATTGCATCTGATCCATCTAACCCGCGTGAAGTCGGAAAGCGGACATCGACAGTTCTGAAGCCAGTTATCTTTGGCATTGTCATCCTTTATACAAATGAATTAATGAAAATTGGCTATTAGTCTGGAGAGAAAAATCCTATATGATGAATTTATGGCGCGAAACGGCGAAAAGGTGAAAAAATGAAAATCTCAATACTTAAGACCCCTGATAACCCATACCAATTTGCGGTTACAGAAGATGGAAAGCATTCAACAATTGAGGGTATCCCAACCCTGACTGAAGCTTTTCACCTCACACTTGCCGAGCTTAAGGATGCAGTTGAAAAGGCAAGTGGGGAAGTTAAGGGTGAGCTTGCAGCGCCGATAGCTCCAGAAATTGAATTGTGGGGAGCGGGAGTTACATACCTTCGCTCTCGCGATGCACGAAAGGAAGAGTCAGGGGTACCTGATGTTTATCAGCGCGTATATGAAGCAGATCGTCCAGAGCTATTTTTCAAATCAACTGCTGTCCGTGCTCGCGGAACAGGTGCGCCAATTGGAATTCGCTACGACTGTGCAGCATCTGTGCCTGAACCAGAGGTTGCTCTCTTTATTAATAAGTATAAGGAAATCATCGGATACGGAATTTGTAACGATGTAACGTCTCGCACCATCGAAGGTGAAAATCCTCTTTACCTTTCACAAGCAAAAATTTATGTTGGATCGACATCTCTAGGACCAGATATCACTCCGGCTTGGCTTGCTCCAACAGCAGCTGAAATGACAATTAAGGCGAAGATTCTTCGAGGTGCTTCTACTACTTGGGAAGCGCAGACTTCTTTAGGCCAGCTCAATCGCACACTTGAAGATCTCGTTGATTATCTCTTCCGTTGCCAAGATTTTCCGCATGGCGTGATTCTTTCTACTGGTACTGGAATCGTTCCACCTTTGGATATCGCACTTGCTGCAGGCGATATCGTCGAAATCGATGTAGCCGGTGTTGGCGTGCTTTCCAATGTTGTTGAAGTAATTCCCGAGAGAGTGAAGTAAATGGCAGAGATTAAAGTCTGGACTCAGTGGTCTGATTTAACTTTGCCACCAAGCGTAACTCTTCTCTCCCCCGAAAATTTTCCGCTGGATACTTCAGATCTTTCACAGGTCGATATCTATGTACCTACTTATATGACGGGCGCTAAAGGTCTTTCCTACGTAGCGAAGATGACTAATCTCAAAGTACTGCAGATGCCCAATGCGGGATATGAAGATGCTCTAGCGCACCTGCGTCCTGGCTTAACCCTCTGCAATGCAACTGGCGTTCACGATGCATCGACTGCAGAGCTCGCAGTTGGTCTTGCAATCGCTTCACGTCGCGGCTTTGCTGAGTTTATGAAGGATCAGAACGATGGAGTCTGGAACCACAGAAGATTCCCGGCTCTCTCCGATAGCAAGGTTGGAATCGTTGGCTTTGGTTCAATAGGTAAAGAGATTGCTAAGAAGCTCTCTGCATTCGATGTCGAAATCACTGCATTTACCCAATCAGGTCGTGATGGTTCCCTCAAGGTTGAAGAACTTGATGCGCACCTTCCAAAGCTCGATATCGTCATTTTAATTCTGCCTCTGACCGACACTTCTCGCCACATGTTCGATGCAGCGCGACTTTCAAAGATGAAAGATGGCGCACTGCTAATCAATGTGGCTCGTGGTCCCGTAGTTGTCACCGATGCACTTGTTGCTGAACTTAATTCAAAGCGTCTCTTTGCCGCCCTCGATGTAACAGATCCAGAACCATTGCCAACTGGGCATCCACTGTGGAAGGTGCCAAACCTGATTCTTGTTCCGCACGTTGGTGGAAACTCTGCTGCCTTCGAACCGCGTGGTCGCAAACTTATTGAATCTCAACTGAAGCTTCTGGTGCAGGGTAAGGCTCTTGAACATGTGGTTGCCCAGGGCTAGATTTCGCAAATGAAAATCGATTCGCATCATCACCTTTGGGATTTAGCTGCCCGTCCACAGGAATGGATGGTTGGCGACAACATGGACCCTGTTCGCCGCAACTTTCTCGTAGATGATTTACGTGCAGCGATTGCGGGAACAGGAATCGAAAAAACTATTCTGGTTCATGCAACTAAAACCCATGATGAAACCTACGAGATGCTCGCCTTAGCGCAGATTGATCCGACAATCATTGGCGTAGTTGGCTGGGTACAAATTGATTCACCGGATGCAGTCAAAGAGTGCGAGAAATATTTAGAAGCAACCGGTGGCCACTACTTAAAAGGCATTCGCGATGTTGCCCAAGATTTACCTGACTCTAATTTCTTAGCAAAGCCTCAATCAATTAAGACAGTACAAGGGCTTGGAAAGTTGGGATTGACTTACGATATCCTCACAAAGACTCCAGAGCTTCGCGCTGGTATTGAATTAGTTCGCGCTTGCCCTGATGTGCAATTTGTTTTAGACCACATTTCCAAGCCGTACATTGCAAAAGGTGATCTCGAACCCTGGAAATCTATGATTACAGAACTTGCATCATTTGAAAATGTTTCGTGCAAGATTTCAGGAATGGTTACTGAAGCAAAGTGGCATAACTGGAACGATTCAGATTTCGCACCATATGTCGATCACATCGTTGAAAGTTTTACGCCGCAGCGAATCATGTTTGGATCTGATTGGCCGGTGGCTCTCTTGGCGACTCGGAGTTACTCAGATGTTGTAAACCTTGCAGAAAAGCTCACTTCTCAACTTTCAGATAGCGAGAAGCAGGGTTTCTGGGGCGGCCACGCTATCCAGAAGTACAAGGTAACAAATCAATAACAATCACTGTTTTTAGTCCTAATTCACCCCAAAAAAGCGAGGTTTCCCTTGCGGCTCCTATGGGAAACACCTAGATTACGAGCACAGCAATTCGGCTGCTTTTGAAGGAGAAATACATGAAGAAAGGTCTACTTTCAGTAGCTGCAGTAGCAGCACTGGCTCTCGTAGTGGGAACTGGTTCACCAGTTGTAGCTGCAGAAAAGACTCTTAAGATCGAATTGATCTCAAAGGGCGAAACACACCAATTTTGGCAGGCAGTAAAAAAGGGTGCTGAGACACAAGCTAAGAAGATGAACGCAGAAATTAAGTTCATCGGACCAGCTGCAGAAACAATGATCGATAAGCAACTCGAAATGCTTGATGCAGCAATTGCAGTTAAGCCAGATGCAATCGGTTACGCAGCACTTGGTACAACACAGTCACTTCCAAAGCTAAAGGCTGCTAAGGATGCAGGAATTCCTGTATACATGTTCGATACAGCTGCAAGCTGCCCAGGTGGAGTTCCAGCTTTGGGTCCAGACTCAGACTGTGCACTTGGCGTTGCATACACAAACAGCTTAGCTGCAGGTTCACTTGCTGCAGATAAGATGGCTGCACTTCTCGGCGGTAAGGGTAAGGTTTTGGTTGTTGGTCACTCACAGACAAACCAGACAGGTATCGATCGCGCTAAGGGCTTCACAAACCGCATCAAGGCAAAGCACAAGGGCATCAAGCTCCTCACAGTTCAGTACGCTGAAGGTGGAGATGCACTTAAGGCACAGGAAATCGTTAGCGCATCACTCGTTGCTAACAAGGACCTCAAGGGTGTTTACGGAACTAACGAAGGCGTTTCAATCGGAGCTGGCCAGGCATTCAAGGCAGCTAAGTTGAAGAACGGCGCAATTAAGTTGATCGGCTTCGACTCAGGAAAGCAGCAGATGGCAAACATCAAGTCTGGTCTCCAGACTGGTGCTATCACACAGAGCCCAATGGGTATCGGTGCTAAGATAAGAAGAACATCACTAAGCCAGAAATCGCTGGAAACCTTTACGAATAAGTCGAATTAATTCGACTCTTTTGTAATAAATGAAGAGATGATGGCCGAGAGCAATCTCGGCCATCATCCTTTATCATTAAGACCAAATACTTTTCTCAATATCTCGAAATCAACTAAAATTTTTGGGGACAAATCAATGGCATCAAAACAACTATTAGCCCTGACAGGTGTAAGTAAAGAATTCCCTGGTGTGAAGGCGCTTAATAATGTAAGTTTTGATCTCAATGAAGGCGAAGTCCATGCAATTGTGGGCGAAAATGGAGCGGGAAAGTCAACGCTCATGAAGATTCTTTCCGGAATCTACAAGAAAGATTCAGGAGAAATTACTTACAAGGGTAAGTCGGTCTCAATCCCTAACCCTTTTGAAGCTCAGAAGCTCGGGATCAGCATCATTCACCAAGAGCTCAACCTCATGCCTCACCTAACTGTTGCCGAGAATATCTTTATCGGTCGCGAAGATGTCCTTCCTGGTCGAGTATTTCTAGCAAGTAAGAAGCAAATTCAAGCTACAACTGAGCTACTAAAAGAACTTGAACTAAACCTCGATCCAAATGCCATCGTTGGCGAGCTCACAATCGCTAAACAGCAGATGGTTGAAATTGCTAAGGCAGTTTCTTACCGCGGCACTGTCATCATCATGGATGAACCGACTTCTTCACTAACTCCAGCTGAGACCGATGCTCTCTTTAAGATTATTCGTACACTCAAGGCTGCAGGTAAGGGCGTTGTCTATATCTCCCACCGTCTTGAAGAGCTCGAGAAAATCACAGACCGCATCTCTGTTCTACGTGATGGAGAATATGTAAAGACTCTGAAGACAACAGAGACTGATATCCCTGAAGTTATCTCTCTCATGGTCGGACGCACGGTTGCTCAAGATCAGCGCCCTACCAATCGCAAGATCGGATCCGAGGTTGTTCTTCGTGTTGAAGGGCTATCAGATCCCAACCTTCTTAAGGAAGTCTCCTTCGAACTCCGTAAGGGCGAGATTCTCGGCTTTGCAGGCCTTATGGGTTCCGGTCGAACCGAACTTGCACGTGCAATCATGGGTGCAGATCCAAAATCTGAAGGCAAGGTCTTCCTGCACGGCAAAGAGGTAAAGATCAAGCAACCATCAGATGCTGTGGATGCTGGAATTGGATATCTCTCAGAAGACCGTAAGCGATTTGGCCTTCTTCTGATCCAAGATGTCACATTCAATGTGATTCTCTCCTCTATTCCACGTTTCTCCAACAAATTTGGATTCCTAAAGGTGAAGTCAGCGGCAGGAATTGCACGCGATGCAATCGCTCAGCTTCGTGTACGTACGCCTTCAGAGCGTCAGGTTCTCAAGAATCTCTCCGGCGGTAATCAGCAGAAAGTGGTCATTGCAAAGTGGCTAACTCGCGATTGCGATGTGTTGATATTCGATGAACCAACCCGTGGAATTGACGTTGGCGCGAAGGATGAAATTTACAACTTGCTCACCAAACTTGCTGAAGAAGGCAAGTCAATCATCATGATTTCATCTGAACTTCCAGAAGTTCTGCGTCTATCCGATCGAATCGCAGTGATGTGTGATGGTCGAATTACCGGAATCATCGACAATAAAGATGCAGATCAGAGCATCATCATGAACCTTGCAACAAAATTCAGCGACGACTTAACGACAGCTAACTAGCACGGGAAAAGAGAGAGACATGTCAGATGTAGCAAAGAAGGCGCCAGAATCCCAAGAAGTTGGGAAGTTAAAAGCCTTCGTTAAACGTGAAATCGGAAGAGTTACGGCGCTTGCAAGCCTTGTCGTCATCTTCGCATTCTTCACAATCAGACGTCCCGTCTTCGCATCCTGGGAGAACGTCTCCGGTGGAATCTTGATGTCAACGACTGTTATTGGTCTCTTGGCTATCGGAAGTACCTTCGTCATCATCACCGGCGGTATCGATCTATCAGTCGGAACAATGATGGCGCTCGTTGGAATTATCGTCGGTAAAACAGTTATGGCGATGGGCCTTAATGTTTGGCTAGGCATCTTGCTTGGACTAACAGTTGGCGCAATACTCGGCGCCGTTAACGGTCTACTCATTACTATTCTTAAGTTGCCGCCATTTATCGCAACGCTTGCAACGATGAAGGGTGCACAGGGCTTAGCTCTGATCACTTCTGACCTCAAGCCAATCCTCTTCACAACAGATGTAAAGGGCTGGGATTCAATCGCTCAAGGAAATATCATTCCAAACTTCCCGAACGCGGTTCTTATCCTCTTCGTCGCAGCAATCATCGCTTCAGTCATTCTCAATAAGACTGTTCTTGGTCGCTACACATTCGCAATTGGTTCAAACACTGAAGCAACAAAGCTTTCAGGTGTGAAGGTCAATCGCTGGCTGGTTGCTATCTACTCTCTCTGTGGTCTCTTCGTAGGGCTTGCAGCAGTAGTTATGACATCACGTCTTGGTTCAGCTCAGCCTGACCTTGGGCTTGGCTACGAGCTCGAAGCGATTGCTGCAGTAATCATCGGTGGAACATCACTTCTTGGCGGTAAGGGAACAATCTCCGGAACAATCATCGGTGCCCTGATCATGTCAGTTCTTATCAACGGTCTACGTATCCTCGAACTCCAGCAAGAGTGGCAGTACGTGGTTGTAGGCATAGTTATTCTCCTTGCGGTTTATGGAGATAACGTACGACGTCGTCGCGCAGGTGAATCGACGCATTAATTACTCAAGAAAAAACCCCGCATGGAAAACTCCATGCGGGGTTTTTTACTTTAAATCTATTTCTTCTCTTCCAGATACATCGCAACAGAGTTAATGCACCAGCGCTCATCAGTTGGAACGTCGTAACCCTCACCTGAAAAGACATGGCCTAGGTGTGAATCACACTTTGCGCAACGAACCTCGGTGCGAACACGGGGCGCCAAAGAACGATCTTCAATGAGCGTTACCGCATCATCGGCCGATGGCGCATAGAAAGATGGCCATCCGCATCCTGAATGAAACTTAGTCTCGGAGGTGAATAAAACGCTTTGACAGACTTTGCAGCGATAACTTCCCAGAGTCTCGGTATCGGTGTACTCACCCGTGAATGGGCGTTCTGTAGCACCCTCTCGAAGTACTGCATACGAGAGCGGATCTAATCGAGCCTTGAGCTCTTCCTCGTTTATTGGCTCCATACCTTGGTTCCTCTCGCCAGCGTGTGAGAGAAAAATACCTTAGCGTGGGGTTTTTAGATAATCCTTGCGAAAGCCATTACCTGCACTTACCCTTAGGAATTGCTAATAGAGGCGGTCACTATGAAGTACAAATCAGTTAAAGGATTACTGACCGGCGATGAGTCACTCATCCCTGTAACTTTTATCGATAAGCTCGAAGATATTCTTCACGGTTTTCTCGGGATCGTGCTCTTTGTTATCTCAATTCTGGCTGCTGGTTATAGCTTGCAGCGCCTGATTGAAACTCGTCCCTTCTTTCCACTAGGAATGATTCAGGCTATTAATGACATCCTCTTTGTTGTCATCATCCTAGAGATCATGAGAACTGTAATTGTCCGTTTTACCGATGGAATTTTTCAACTGGATAACTTCTTGATTATTGGCGTGATCGCAGCAGTCCGACACATCCTTACAGTCGGTGCATCTCTGACAATGGAGAAGGAGAAAACCACCGAGTATTTCAATCGCTCATTGATAGAGATGGGTGTTAATACCGGAATTGTTTTAGCTCTCGTATTTGCGCTATTTCTATCTCGTTCAGCGCGCAAGCCTGGAGCTTCTCGTTAATTACGGCGCTCACCGAGTTCCAGATCTTAATTCAACGTTGCATTTCAATGGTTTATTACCGATGAAGGATGGTAACTTTCGGTAGTGAAAGAATTAGAATCAACTCATAAGGAATTTTTACTCCGAGAAGCCCAATCGCTTTTAGACTTTGCACAAGGTTCAGTCATTGATTCCGGGGGCTTCGGATACCTTGATTCGGTAGGAAAAGTTGATCCCAATATGCCACTGGAGAGCTACGTCCAAGCTCGAATGATCCAGGTCTTTGGCGTAGGTCATAAATTGGGTCTGGCTAGTTCAGAGAAACTTATTGAGCACGGATTGGGTTCGCTCACTGGATATTTTCTAGATAATGAAAATGGTGGGTTCTACAAATCAACAGATAGTAAAGGCAAGCCTCTAAATAGAAGGAAAAATGCATACGATCACATGTTTGTGCTTCTCGCTGCATCCACTGCCATGGATCTAGGAATGAAGGGCGCAGATAAACTTTTTAACCATGTGGATTCAATAATTGATCAACACTTTTGGGATCCTCAATTCAAGATGATGAGCAACGAATGGAGCGAAGATTTTTCAGAGCAAGATACCTATCGAGGCATAAATGCGAACATGCATGCTGTTGAGGCATTACTCGCAGCTTTTGATGTCACTGGTAAGAAAATTTTCAGAGACCGAGCATTTGAAATTTCAAAGCGAGCTATCAATCAATTTGCTCGAGATTACGAGTGGATGTTGCCCGAGCACTTTGATTCGCAATGGAATGTTTTACAGGAGTTTAATTCTGAGAATAAAGCCGACCCATTTCGCCCTTACGGCGTCACAATAGGACATCTATTTGAGTGGTCACGTCTAATTTTGCAAGTTGAAAAAGTCATGCCAGAGACTGAAACGGACCGATCATGGATGCTCGATAGTGCAAAGTCTCTCTATGAAATTGCTAGGAAGTTTGGTTGGGCAGCTGATGGGTCTCCAGGCTTTGTTTACACTATTGACTGGCAAAAGAAGCCAGTCGTGAAGTCAAGAATGCAATGGGTAGCTGGTGAAGCTGTGATGACCGCTTTCGCATTATGGGATGTAACCGGGGAGAAAGATTACCTCGATGACTATTACAACTGGTGGCGTTATATCCAGGAGAATGTAATTGATAAACAATTCGGATCGTGGCATCACGAATTGGATGCTGCACAAAAGGTGACTTCAACAACTTGGTCAGGCAAGCCTGATGTTTATCATGCCTTCAGTGCGTGTGTCTTTCCGATTTTGCCATTAGGTGCGAGTTTGATCGGATCGGCCAAAAAACTTTAGCGATATCCAAGTTCTTCTCTAGTCAACGCGCTACTCGCGCACTACCTCCACCGACAAGTTTTTTCACTTCGGCGAGGGTAGCCATCGAGGTATCTCCGGGAGTACTCATTGCGAGAGCCCCATGTGCGGCTCCATATTCGACTGATTCCTGAATAGAACCGATCTCCATTAATCCATAGGCGAGACCCGAGGCAAAGGAGTCCCCTCCCCCAACTCGATCGAAGATTTCCAGGTCTTTTCGCTGCTTTGATTCAGCGAAACCTTCTTCGCGAGACCAAGCAATCGCTGCCCAGTCATTTCGCGAGGCGCTCTTCACTCCACGAAGAGTTGTGGCAATTACTTGGAAGTTCGGGTACTCGAGGGCTGCTTGATTGATCATTGCCTTAAAACTTGACGTTTCTAGTTCAGTTAGATTCTCATCAACGCCTTCGATGGTAAATCCAAGGCTCGCAGTAAAGTCCTCTTCATTGCCAATCATTACATCTACATATTTAGCTAAGCGCTTGTTGACCTCTTGCGCTTTACTCTGACCACCGATTGATTCCCAGAGTGAAGGCCGGTAGTTAAGATCGTAAGACACAATGGTTCCGTTCGCTCTTGCCGCCTTCATAGCAGCCTCCGCTACATCTGCCGTCGAGTCTGAAAGTGCGGCGAAAATTCCACCAGTGTGGAACCAGCGAACTCCGCGACCGAAAAGTTCATTCCAATCAATATCGGCTGGCTTCATCTGTGAAATTGCTGTGTTCCCACGGTCACTGACGCCTACCGCACCTCGAACCCCAAAGCCGCGTTCCGTAAAGTTAAGCCCATTACGGACATTGCGTCCAATGCCGTCGTACTTGACCCATTTAACATAACTCAGATCTAGGCCACCAGTGAGCATGAAGTCTTCAACGAGCCGACCAACTTCATTATCTGCAAGTGCAGTCACTATCGCTGCACGAAGTCCAAAACACTTTCTGAGTCCACGAGCAACGTTGTACTCGCCTCCTCCTTCGTACACATCAAAGTGACGAGCAGTGCGCACTCGACCTTCGCGTGGATCGAGCCTAAGCATGACCTCGCCAAGAGAAATAACATCGAAATCGCACTCTGCCTTATCGCGAATTTTCATCGAGGTACCCGTATTAGACAAGTTCGCCCGCCAATACGATTGCAGCGCCCTTTTCACCAATCATGATGGAAGGTGCTTGAGTATTTCCACTAATGAGAGTTGGCATAATTGAAGCGTCAATTACTCGAAGTCCCTTGAGTCCATGAACACGAAGCTGTGTATCAACAACGGCCATCTCATCATTTCCCATCTTGCATGAACCAACAGGGTGGTAATCAGTTTTAGACCATTCCTTGATGTACTTGCGCACTTGGTTCTCATCTTGAACATCCACACCGGGCATGAATTCTGACTTGATGAATGGCGCAAATGCTTCAGCAGCAAGAATCTTGCGACCCCACTTGAACCCTTCCATTGAGATCTTCCAGTCATAGCCCTCTTTATCGCCACAGAAGTCAGGGTTAATGAGTGGGATTGATGTTG
>JBILBB010000123.1:0-3627 GCA_044353955.1 Candidatus Planktophila sp.
TTGGGCATTTAGGTTTTACCGCAGTGATTTTCTTCTGCGCCTTTCCTTGGATGCACGTGATCGTGGTCCTCTTGGCAGCATTCTTAGTTGGCTTGTAGTTAGCCTTGATGCCAATCTTGATCTTTGGACGTGAGTACTCGAAGCCAGCAATATCAATGATGATATTTCCGTTCTTCACGGAGATCACCTTTGTGAATGCGTTGGAAACTCCGCTCTCCTCGGTAATGAGTGAGATATCAAGTGCTGTTGCTGCATCATTAGGATTAGCAAGACCCCAGAGAAGAGCAGCATCTGCTGTAGGAATTACAGCCTTGTAGAAGCCTCGGTTTACAGTCACACCGTCTGGCGCAAAGTGAGGAGCCGCAACTCTCCAAGTAAATGTCTTATCTTCGTCATTCCATACTGGAGTTGAGAGTTCGCAGACACCGTTAGATCCGACAAACATTCTTCCAGTAGTTCCTGGAACACCGAATCCACTTTGATCATCATTTTGCGACAATGTAATCATTTGGAATTGGCGAACGTTTGCCTTAGCAACCCCTGATTCACCCTTACAGTCAGCTGTCTTTGCTGCAAGTGGCACAGTTACTGGGCTACCAGTAAGAGTTACAGTGTTGAAGTCCTGTCCGTTCTGAGTATTCATAGTCACGCCAGTTGCAATTGCAAATGTAATGCCAGGAATCATTTCACCGATACGGAGCTTAAGGGAAACAGTGAGATCCGCATCTAAATTAACTGCGAACTTATTGTTTCCTGGCTGTCCCGCGAGGAAAGACTTGTTGTCTTTATCCACAAGGACAGGAAGTGCATCTGCCATCAACCATGCGCGCTGGTATTCACCCAGAGCTGCAGACTTGATATAGAGACCGTCGTATCCGAGTGAATTAAGTCCTAGGCCTGCCCAGTTCGAGTGAGTCCAACGCCCGACAAGCGCTCTTCCGGCTTCGACAGAGAATCCGATTGCATCAGAATTTGATGGCGACAGCTCTGTTGTGACGGTAGATGTATCAACATCTGGCTCAGTTTTTGTTATTGCAGCACCTGTAGGTTGACCCGCAATTACCCACCCATACTCTTGTGCGCCGCGTGCCAACCACATTGGGATTAACAATGGCTCTGTTGCGCTGAAGGTTCCAGCAGTTGCATTGTATGTTGAGTTAATTACTGGACGAACCTGAGTCTCAGCAAGTTTTGTGAGGTCAACGAAAGTTGAATTATTTATACGTGTAATCTGTGCGGTTGCTTCAGCAGCTGTTGGTAAAAACCAGAAGAATTTCACTTCATTATCAACAATAAATCCGATCGAAGCTTTAAAGCAGTCCTTAAATGGTTTCTTTACATTTGCCGAAGTCGCAGGATCCCAACAATCAGTTAAGTGTGAATATGATTCTAGAGATTTAGTAATGTCGTAAGTTTTTGTAGCTGGGTCGTACTTAGCGCCCTGCTCTGGGTGATTTGGTGTACCAAAGAGAGGAGTAAGGTCTACAAGTTGTTTAGCTGGATTGACCATTACTTCACGTTGATACGTTGGCTGCCACCAAGCGTTATCCTTAACTTGGCCACCTTCGACGCGAGCAAGTGGCGCAAAAACTTCGCCTGTTGTTGCTGATACTTCAGCCTTAGGCGCTTGGCCTGAAACTACATATTGAAGAGTTGTGCGAGCGCCAGAAGCGTTTGTGACTACAACAGATTCAATACAGTAAAGAGATGTAGGGACGGCAGCACATGCTGGCCAGTCCGCGAGTGGAAGTTTGATGATCGCTGCATTTGCCGGAGCTGCTGCCGTGAATACCCCCAAGACGAGTGCTAGGGAGCTAACCCCTGCAATTATTTTTCTTTTCACTTTTCCCCCATATAGATATGTGGCAGCCAAGAGGCTGGCAGCCATCTTGCTCACCGCAATTCGAGGGGGGATTTATGCACGCGAGGGGCACTTATCTCAGCTGGGCGATATACCAATTCCACTGCCATGAGGCGTTTTCTGGGATCTCTAGGCTCTCCTTGAATTCTGGGAAGGTATAGACCAAGAGCGACTTTCCACCTGGAAGTACAGTCGTTGGGCGTGAATCGCTGACAAGCGGTGCATGTCGGATAAAGATCGCCAAAGAAGGGGATGTCGAGATCAGGTCGGGGGTGTTGTTCTCAACGCTCAAGACCCATGTCATCGGGCATTGAGCTTCGCCGCAACGCTCCCAAGAAATCTTGAGACCCGTCGCGGTTAAGCCAGCCAAAGTATCTCCGATGCCGCCAGCCCCGCTGATCGCCCCAAGGTCACCAATGCTCTGTTCCCATGTAACTGGATAATCAGATTGGAGTCCAACAATTTCTGGCTGATTCATTGAGTTTGAACCAGTAACTCCTGGCGCTCCCGCTGAGAGTTCGGAGATCGGTTCGCGCTTAATAAATTCGTAAACTCCGATACTTGCCCCAGCAATTGCTAAGACGGATAGAGTTGAAATGATTGCACGACGAATTCGCTGGCGTTTAACCTTTGCAATAATGATTGGTGCGAGGTCGCGATTCTCATATACCCCGAGCGCCATCCATTGCATCTCGCGCTTAATTAGTGGATCAATATCACTCATTATTTTCCACCACTTCCGCAATCACAATTTCGATTTGGTTTTGTACTTTTCCAGTAAGTTCCTTCTTGGCTGATTTCTCGAGCTCCGGTACAAGTTCGATATATGCAGCAACAGCCGCCTTGCCTCGAGCTAAATGAGACGCCGCAGTCCCAGTTGGAATTTGCAATACTTCTGCAACTTCCCGAAGAACCATTCCATGTTCGTATATCAAGACAAGTACAGCACGTTGTGCTGCAGAAAGTGTTTTGAGAGCTGCTTGAACTAGTAGTCGTTGCGTCACATCATCTGTTTGATCCACGATGTCCCGGATATTCTCAGCCAAATCCCAGGTTGTTTCCTTCTCCTGTTGTCGACGTAACCACTTGCGCCGCATATCAGCATGCTTTGAAACAAGAACGCGCATGAGATAAGCCTCAGGATTTTCATGGCCACGGATCTTGCTCCAACGTTTGAAAACGTCGGCTAGGGCTTCCTGTAGGACATCTTCAGCATTTTGTGTGTCAAAGCAGATGACTTTGGCAGCTCGGAGGAAGGCCTTCTGATTTTCTCGGAGCCAGAGCGTGAACTCAATCTCGTTCTGGCTGCTCATACTTCAATTCTAAAGGGGAAGTACTAAATAAGTAAGTCGGAGATTTCAACACCGAATCGGGCTAACTCACCCCTGCCGCCATCGAGAGAGGTCAGCACAAATGGCTTGCCATCAGGGCAGATGACATAAGAATTCTCGAAGTGGGCCCCGCGAGATTGATCGACTGAGACAACGGTCCATTCATCTCCGAGAACTTTGGTCTTTGCAGAGCCACGAGTAATCATCGGCTCAATTGCTAGCGCCATTCCAGGAATGATTTCTGGGCCATTTCCAGCTTTTCCAAAGTTTAAAACGTGAGGCTCTTGATGCATCTCGGTTCCGATACCGTGGCCGCCGTACTCTTGCAAGATTCCATACTTACCTTGCGAATTGGTGTACTTCTCAATTGCATGTCCGATATCTGAAAGTTTTGCTCCCATTTTTCCAGCAGCAATTCCAACCCACATTGATTCT
>JBILBB010000124.1:0-3612 GCA_044353955.1 Candidatus Planktophila sp.
GTACTGCGCACTGGGTTAGAGGCACACCAGAGCATCATCTTCTCGACAACTGGCCATGGAATGGCTGAACGCTATGCAGGAATTTTCCGCGATGCCGATTTACCGGTTCAGATGGTCCAAAACCTCTCCACAAAGCCAACAAAGGGCTCAATTCATATAACGCAATCTGCACTGGCATATGGTTTTAAGAGTGACCATGCAGAGATTCTCTTTGTCACTGAGCGCGATCTATCTGGAAGCAAGGTCGGCAGCAAAGATGGTGCACGCATGCCATCGAAGCGTAAGCAAGCGATTGATCCCCTTGAACTTCGCACCGGAGATTTTGTTGTTCATGAACAACACGGAATCGGCCGTTACCTCGAGCTCATCCAACGCACAGTTGGAGGAGTAACACGCGAGTATTTAGTAATTGAATATGCACCGGCAAAGCGTGGACAACCTGGGGATCGAGTCTTCGTACCAACAGATACCTTGGAACAGGTAAGTAAGTATGTTGGCGGTGAAGCTCCGACAGTGCATCGCATTGGTAGCGGTGAATGGCAGAAAGCAAAGGGTCGTGCCCGTAAAGCAGTTCGCCAAATTGCAGGTGAGTTAATCCGTCTCTATGCAGCGCGCACAAGTGCGCCCGGATTCGCATTCTCAGCAGATACTCCGTGGCAGCGCGAACTTGAGGATGCATTCTCTTACATTGAAACTCCAGATCAGCTTTCAACCATCGAAGATGTAAAACGAGATATGGAACGCCCATACCCAATGGATCGCATTATTTGCGGTGATGTGGGATATGGAAAGACCGAGATTGCCATACGTGCTGCATTCAAAGCTGTACAAGATGGGAAACAGGTAGCCGTTCTCGTTCCAACAACTTTGCTGGTTCAGCAACATACAAAGACTTTTACAGAACGTTATGCAGGTTTCCCAATTAAAGTCGCTGGTTTATCTCGCTTTAATACTGCGAAAGAGAGCAAGGAGATTCTCAAGGATCTAGCAGCAGGTTCTGCCGATGTCGTAATTGGGACTCATCGAATTCTCTCTACCGATGTGCAATTTAAAGACCTTGGTCTTGTGATTGTTGATGAGGAACAACGCTTTGGCGTTGAGCAGAAAGAGTTGCTTAAGAAGATGCGCACAACTGTCGATGTCCTTGCTATGTCTGCAACGCCTATCCCTCGCACATTAGAGATGGCAGTCACTGGCATTCGTGAGATGTCCACGATTACGACGCCACCTGAAGAGCGCCATCCGATTCTTACCTACGTGGGACCAGCAGAAGATGCTCAGATAAAGGCTGCAATTCACCGCGAACTTCTGCGTGATGGTCAGATCTTCTATATTCATAACAGAGTTGAATCAATCGATCGCGCTGCATCGAAGCTGCAGGAATTAGTTCCTGAGGCTCGTATTCGAATTGCTCATGGGCAGATGAGTGAAGGCCAACTTGAAGATGTAATTCTTGCATTCTGGAATCGTGACTTTGATGTCCTTGTCTGCACCACAATTGTTGAGAGCGGACTCGACATTGCAAATGCAAATACTTTGATTGTTGAGCGAGCAGAGAATTTTGGTCTCTCACAACTACATCAATTGCGCGGACGCGTAGGCCGTGGCCGTGATCGGGCCTATGCATACTTTCTCTATCCACCAGATCAACCGCTCTCAGAAGTTGCTATCGACCGACTTAAAACTATTGCAAGCAATACCGACCTCGGCTCAGGTATGCGCGTTGCTTTAAAGGACCTTGAGATCCGCGGAGCAGGAAACTTATTGGGCGGTGAGCAATCAGGACATATCGCAGATGTTGGATTCGATTTGTATATGCGCATGGTTGGAGAAGCGGTCAACGATTACAAGACCGGCATTATCGAAACGGAAGAGAAGAGCCATGAATGTAAAGTGGAACTTCCTGTTAATGCCCATTTATCTGAAGAGTATGTACCAGGCGAACGTCTGCGTTTAGATTTGTATCGTCGACTGGCAGATGTAAAGAATGCAGCTGAAGTTGAATCTATTCGCGAAGAACTTGTCGATCGATTTGGTGAGCTTCCACATGAAGCAATCTCGCTTCTTCGCGTTGCAGAGCTACGAGCATTTGCGAAATCACTTGGAGTTCGTGAAGTTGTGGCCGCTGGAAAGTATTTGAGAATCTCGCCTCTGGTTCTTCCTGAGTCAAAGCAGTTGCGATTGGAGCGACTTTTCCCTGGTTCTCTCTATAAAACAGCTTCAAATACAGTGATGATTGCCATTCCTCGAGCGGCTGCCTGGACTCCGACTGCACAAGGCTCGGCGGTAATAGGGGATACTTCTCTCTTGGAATGGGCTGCTAAATCCCTCGATGAATTAACGAAAGCGAGTACCTCGTGAAGAAAATCCTCACCGCTTTAGCTCTGGTCTCAGCGCTGACACTTACTGCATGCGGACAAGTTGATACCGCTGCCAGTTTCGGTGATACAAAGATTACACAGGCACAAGCTCAAGCGGTGATCGATGAGATTCTTGCTGAACGAGATAAGACCGATATAACTCAGATGCAGTTGGAAACTGGCAACGCTCTCAATCGTTCACAACTTCGCTTCACCATCATCACTTCAGTCTTTGATGAGATTGCAAAAGAGTTGAAGATTAAAGTTTCATCTACTGAAATTGAAAATACGCGCACTGGAATCCTTGAGCAGATTGGTGGTGAAGAACAGCTTCAGATGAACCTCGTTGCTGCCCAAATCGCGCCATCGAATTTCGAACGCTACATGCGTGCAACAGTCCTCTCTAACAAGTTGGCAGGCGCACTAGGTATGGCAGGCGTTGCTGAAGCAGATGTTCAACCAAAAATTAGCGAACTTGTCCAGAAGAAGGCTAAGCAGATGAAGGTCTCTGTTAACCCTCGCTACGGTCGCTGGGATGAAGCAACTACAGAATTAGTTCCAGAAGATTCTGCAGGCGATGCTGTTCTCCCATCATCAAAATAATCTCGATTAGCTAATCGCTATGGCAGAGTCTGAACTCCAGCGCCTCGTAGAGGTCATGGATCGATTGCGCTCTCCGGGCGGATGCCCTTGGGATGCCGAGCAGACTCACCAATCTCTCATCAAGTATCTCCTTGAAGAGTCTTACGAATTCATTGATGCGATTGAAACTGATGATCGCGAAGGTATGCGCGAAGAACTTGGTGATGTTCTACTTCAGGTCTACTTCCATTCACGTATGGCGCAAGACCATCCAACAGATCCCTTTTCAATTGAAGATGTCGCTCGTGGAATCGCAGATAAATTAATTAGCCGCCACCCACATGTCTTTGAGAATCTTAAAGTCAGTGGCACCGATGAAATTATTGAGAATTGGGAGGCAATTAAAGCCCGCGAGAAAGGTCGTACATCTGCAATTGATGGGATTGCAATGTCACAACCTGCACTTCCACTGGTTTCAAAGATTCTTTATCGTGCTGAGAAATACAAGGTAGAAGTTGAGATTCCTGCATTCACTTCAACTGAAGCCGCGACTGATGATTCAGTTGGCGAAGCTCTCGCATCAGTAATCGCATGGGCTCACACAAATGGAATTGATCCCGAGAGCGCGCTTCGTACGCAGGCGAGAAAGATGATTGCAGCCATCCAGCTC
>JBILBB010000125.1:0-3596 GCA_044353955.1 Candidatus Planktophila sp.
TTGCGATGTCTCGCACATACGACTGGGCAATTCGCTGCCTCGATGAACATAAGCGGCTGACAGATTCTCGCATCGGAAAGCCTTACCAAGCTCTCTTCGGCGTTATCCAAGGTGCGCAGTATGAAGATTTACGTAAGAAAGCGGCATCCGATCTCGGTGGGATGAGCTCATCAGGAATTGAGTTCGATGGCTTTGGAATTGGTGGAGCGCTCGATAAAGATTCGCTCGGAACAATTGTCAGTTGGGTCAATTCAACTCTTCCTGAAGATAAGCCGAAACACTTGCTTGGAATTGGCGCACCGGAAGATCTCTTTGTTGGTGTTGAAAATGGAATCGATACCTTCGACTGCGTTCTGGCCTCTCGTATAGCTCGCACCAGTGCGGTTTATACGATGGAAGGCCGCTTTAACGTCTCTAACCAGCCATTTATTCGCGACTTCAACCCTATTGATGATGAATGCGATTGCTACACCTGCACAAATTACTCTCGCGCATATCTCTGCCACTTATTCCGTGCAAAGGAGATGGTTGCAGGCACTCTTGCGACGATCCATAACGAGCGATTTATTGTGCGATTAGTCGATCAGATGCGCCAGGCTCTACTTGATGGAAACTTCCAGGATATGAAGAAGGAATTCATTGGGCGTTACAAGCACAAATCTGGCCAAGCCCGAGATTAGTTTGACGAGAGATTAAGAATTAGAGGTGGAGTCCCTTTAAGGTCTCTGCTTCGCTACCCACTGGCGCCCATCCGCCCGGCACTAATTCATCAGCTTCGCTCGGTCCCCAACTCTCGCTCTCATAGGCAATGACGGGATTTGGATTCTTCAAAAGATCTTCCAGAATCTGCCACGAATGCAACACTGCATCGATACGAGTAAATCTAAAGTGATCACCCAACATCGCAGCGCGTAACAAGCGCTCGTAAGGACCCTGGCGATCGCCGAACTCTGCAACAAATTCCACAGAAAGATCAACAGTCTCAGTAACGAGCTTTGTTCCCGGCTTCTTCGCCTGCAAAGAGATATCCACACCATCTTTTGCACCCAATCTAAAGCGAACTTGGTTTGCCTCAGACTTTCCGAAAAGTGCGCGTGGTGGCTGCTTAAACTCAACGATAACTTCAAGAACCGTCTCTGGCATCTTCTTGCCTGTACGCAAGTAAATTGGAACTCCAGCCCAGCGCCAGTTATCGATAAATAATTTCATGGCGACGTAAGTCTCGGTATCTGAATTCTCTGCGACGCCGTCTTCATCGAGATAGCCTTCGAATTGCCCTCTGACAACGTCATTCTTATTGATATCGCGGATAGCTGATAAGACCTTGATCTTCTCATTCTGCATCGCCTCTGAACCCATATCGATAGGTGGTTCCATCGTAAGCATCGTCAAAACCTGCAAGATGTGATTCTGCAGAACATCGCGAGTAGCGCCAACACCATCGTAGAACTTTCCACGACCTTCGATTCCGAAGTACTCGGCCATCGTAATCTGGATATTGGATACGTAGTTACGGTTCCAAACTGGCTCGAAGAGCGTATTGGCAAAGCGGAAAACCAAGAGATCTTCTACCGCTTCTTTACCTAGGTAGTGATCGATACGGAAAATCTGCTCTTCAGGCAATAACTTCTTAAGCTCGGCATCGAGAGATCTCGCACTTTCAAGATCTCGACCGAATGGTTTTTCCACAACAACGCGTGCGCGACGAGTGATTCCGACGTTCGCCAGAGACTCTGTAATCTTTGCAAAATATTCAGGTGCAATTGCAAGGTAGATAACCGGTAACTTAAAATCTTTAATCGCCTCAGCTAAATCCACAAATGTCTGTGGATCCTCATAATCGCCCACAATTAGCTGCATTTCGCCCAATAACTTGCCTAGCATTGCTTCATCAGCATCAGGCTTTCGGGCGCGGACAGCCTCTTCAACATTCTTCTTGAAGACATCTTGGGTCCACTTCGATGATGCAACGCCAAAGATCTGCACATCAAGCTCGCCGAGATCTTCTAAATCGTAGAGAGCTGGAAACAACTTTTTCTTCGCTAAATCTCCGGTCGCGCCAAATAGAACTAAAGCATCTGCCTTCATTACTTTGTAGCGTTTCCGGGAGCCTGCGGCTTCTCGTTATGTCCACCGAACTTGTATCTCATCGCGCTCAAAACGCGGTTTGCAAACTCATCATTGTTACGAGATGCAAAGCGAGCATAGAGAGATGCGCTCAAAACGTGCGCAGGAATTCCCGCTTCGATTGCCGCTTGAACGGTCCATCGACCTTCACCGCTATCGCTGACTTCAGTTGAATATTCTTTGAGTTCTGAAGATTCAACAAGAGCCTGCGCTGTGAGATCAAGGAGCCATGAAGCGACAACGCTTCCACGGCGCCAGACTTCTGTGATTGCAGGAATATCTAAATCGTATGCAGGTGTCATCTCATCTGCTGCTTCAAAGATCGCAAGGCCTTCAGCGAAGGCGGCCATCATGCCGTACTCAATTCCGTTGTGGACCATCTTCACAAAGTGGCCAGAACCGACAGGACCGCAGTGCAGGTAACCATATTCGGCTTGCACTGGCTCTCCTGTGCGACCTGGTGTGCGTTCTGCAGATTCAATACCTGGGCAGAGAGCCTTAAAGATTGGATCCAGTGATGAAACAACGGCCTTATCGCCACCAATCATCAGTGAATAACCGCGCTCTAAACCGTAGACGCCGCCCGATGTTCCGATATCAACAAAGTTAACGCCCTTTGCCTTCAAGAGTTCAGCGTTCTTCAGATCATTCTTGTAATAGCTATTTCCACCATCAATGATTGTGTCGCCAGGCGATAGGTGTTCAGCCATGGAAGCGATAGTTGAATCTGTAACTGATGCAGGAACCATAATCCAAATGGTTCGAGGTGTTGCAAGCTTTGAGGCGAGATCTGCCATATCAGATGCGCCAATTGCGCCTTCAGCAGCCAGTGTCTTAACAGCATCTGGACTCACATCGTAAACAGCAGATGTGATGTTGTGGCGAGATAGGCGGCGGACAATATTTGCGCCCATACGGCCAAGGCCGACCATTCCAAAATTTGTCGTTGTCATCTTAAAAATGCCTATTCGCTTGAAAACACTCAACGTTGAGGCTCTTAGTCTATACGAATTCGAGGTCAACTCCCGAATTTTGCTTATTTACTCGGTAAAAAAGGCCTCTGTATCAACAATTAATCGTGTGTGAGAATTTCCACGGACATAACTTGCAGGGATTGAAATATCTCCCTCAATTATTTTTGTCACAGCAATAGCTTTGCTTTCGCCAGCTGCAACCATCCATACTTCTTGTGCACTATTGATCTGCTTCATAGTAAATGAGATTCGAGATGCTGGCGGCTTTGGAGAATCCGTGATTGCAAACACTGTTCGTTGATCATCAATATCGGCTATCCCAGGAAAGAGAGATGCAACATGGCCATCAGGACCCATACCTAAGATATTTAAATCAAGATCGACATTCTCTAGAGCAAGTTCGTAGTCAGCGACTGCTTCTTCAATACTCTTAGCGACATCACTTGCAAGCACCTCGTGCACCAAGACGTTCTTATTCAACAAGATCTTATGAAA
>JBILBB010000169.1:0-3572 GCA_044353955.1 Candidatus Planktophila sp.
CTCATTACCGCCTTTCCACTGGCTCTCCTTGCGGGACTCATCTCCTTTGTATCTCCCTGCGTACTTCCTTTAGTGCCGGGATATCTTGCATTTGCTGCAGGCTTCTCTAAATCTCGAGGCAAAGTTCTCTTAGGTTCAACTCTATTCGTGCTGGGATTCAGCGCGCTCTTTATCTCTTATGGCGCCCTCTTTGGAGAGTTAGGTTCCCGCGTTGTTGCAAATGAAGAGGTAATTACCCGCGTGCTGGGTATCTTCACAATTCTTATGGGTGTTATCTTTCTTGGCGCATTTCCATTGATGCCAACTCTCAAACCAAAAGTTTCGACAACTGGCGGACTTATTGGCGCACCAATACTTGGATTTCTCTTTGGTGTTGGTTGGACGCCATGTATTGGCCCAGCTCTTGCAAGCGTTCAGGCGCTTGCATTCCAGGAGTCGAGTGCGACGCGAGGAGCGATACTCGCATTTGGATATTGCATAGGTCTTGGACTTCCATTTATTGCTACAGGGCTCTATCTCGATAAATCAGAACCGCTGCGAAAGTTCTTAGTAAAGCGCGGGGGACTTATCTCAAAGGTAGGCGGCGCCCTACTTATCTTTATTGGTGCGCTTCAATTATTTGGCTTCTGGGCTGATCTGATGATCTCTCTTCGCTCCGTTATTTCAGACTTTACCCCGGTGATTTAATGAGCAAAGATATCGATTTACCAGAGCTTGGATTTATGGCCCTTGCACGATATTCATGGCGCCAGTTAACAAGTATGCGCACCGCGCTCATTCTCTTGATGCTTATGGGAATCGCGGCGATTCCAGGTTCATTGGTACCTCAGCGAATCACTAATCAAATTGCTGTCCGAGAACTGTTTAAGACAAATCCAGATTTAGCTCGATGGTATGACAGGTTTTACTTATTTGATGTCTACGGTTCGCCTTGGTTTAGCGCAATCTATATCTTGCTCTTCATCTCACTCATTGGCTGTGTATTGCCGCGCAGCGTTGAGCATTACAAAGCTATGCGGGCGCAACCACCTACGACGCCAAAGAACCTCAATCGACTTTCACATCACCAAGAGCTAGCGCTAAGCGGCGATGGTTTAGAACGTGCTGAGATCTGGTTTAAGCAGAATCGATTCCGTGTACGTATCGAAGATGGTTCGATATCTGCTGAAAAGGGATATCTCCGCGAGACTGGAAATCTCCTCTTTCACCTTTCACTTATCTTGATTCTTGTTGGAGTTAGTTTTGGATCACTCTTTGGAATGCGTGGAGAAGCGATTGTCAATGTTGGCGAGAGATTTATCAATGTGCCAACTTCTTTCGACACTCTCTCATTTGGAAAGTTAAAGAATGAGAATGCGCTAAATCCATTTCAGATCAAAGTCGATAGATTTGAGGCGAAGTACAACCCAAAGACAAATGCACCTGAGGATTACACAGCCTGGGTGACGGTGAGAGATTCTGGAAAAACCTCGAAAAAAGTTATGAAGGTTAATGGCCCACTCACCTTTGGAAATACTCGCGTATATCTTCAGGCAAATGGATACAGCCCTGTCGTTACAGTCCGTGACTCACTTCAGAATGTGGTCTTTCAAGGACCTGTGCCGTTCTTGCCTCAAGATGGAAATCTAAGGTCGATTGGATCAATCAAAGTTCCTGATACATCGCCTCAACTCGGATTTGTATCTTCCTTTGTTCCAACCAATGCGCGAACTACAGATCAAGGCGCCGTTTCAATATTTCCTGAACTTCTTGACCCCAAGCTCCTCTTCTCAATTTGGGAGGGCGATCTTGGTTTAGATTCAGGTATCCCTCAATCTGTCTACAAGATCGATACCACTGAAATGAAACAGATTGCTTTGGGGTCTGTAAAGCCAGGTGAAACCTATTCATATGAAGGTGGTTCAATAAAATTAGAGACTGTTGTGCCGTGGATCAACCTTCAAATCGTGGAAGATCCCGGAAAGAGTTATGCGCTGCTCGGGGGTATTCTTGCCATCCTCGGATTACTTTCATCACTCTACGGGCGTCGTCGTCGTATTTGGGTTCGCAGAACTCAAGAAGGTGTTGAGATTGCTGGGCTTGCAAAGAACAGCGCACCGGGACTTGAAATCGAATTACAGAAGTTGATAAAGCACATAACGGGAGAGAAGTAATGCAGACTACGTGGGCCTACATTTCCAACTACTTTGTGTATTCAGCGATGGCAGTTTTCGCTCTCTCCTTCATCTCACATGCCTTCGAAACAGCTTTTGCGGTCCGCACTCCAGAGAATTCAGATTCAACTAATGGAAATCTGATGACCAAGACTCTCGATTACAAGCGCACGGAACGTGCAGCGAGAGTTGCAACCGCATTTATGATTTTGGGTTTTCTTCTGCTTCTCTCCGGAGTAATTTCTCGCGGAATTTCCAATGGCCATGTTCCTTGGGGGAATATGTATGAATTCTCAATTACTGGAGCACTTGCATTTACTGGCGCTTATCTCATTGCCCTTCGTAAATATGACCTTCGTTGGCTCGGACTCTTTATCTCACTTGGTGTACTTCTAACTCTAGGTACAGCAATTACATTGCTCTACAGAGATAGTGCACCACTGGTTCCAGCACTGAAATCAACTTGGCTGGTGATTCACGTCGTTGCTGCAATTATTTCTGGTGGCGTCTTCCTACTTGCCAATGTAATTGCCGGCGCTTATCTCTACCTTGATAATTTAGAGAGCAAAGGTGGAAGACCGGCATGGCTACGCAGACTTCCAGCTCTAGAAGTACTTGATCAGCTCTCGTACAGACTCGTAGCGTTTGTATTTCCACTATGGACCTTCTCAGTTATTGCAGGAGCAATTTGGGCAGAGAGCGCTTGGGGTCGTTACTGGGGCTGGGATCCAAAAGAGACTTGGGCATTTATTACATGGGTTGCATATGCAGCATATTTACATGCACGTGTAACTGTTGGTTGGCGTGGACGTCGAGCTGCTTGGCTCTGCATCTTTGCAGGATCTACATTCCTCTTTAACTATGTCTATGTAAATATCTGGGGAACAGGTAAGCACACTTACTCTGGTCTTTAATCTTTCTTAAAGACCCTTTAAGAAATCTGGATCATCATCAGGGGGCAAGATTCGCTTCTGAGGCTTATTCTTCTTCGGCGCTCTATTTAAAGGATTTCGCCCAATTATTAAATAGGCGATAGGCCCAATAATTCCAGTAAGCACAATAGCCAGAAGCCAACCCCACTTTGGAAGCTTACGAATCTCAGTCTCATCTCGGCGCGCACAATCAATAAATGTGTAAAGGGTGAGCGCAAGCGTTGCGACGATAAAGAAGCCCTGGAGTTTGATCATAGGTTAATTGTAATAGGTTAAATCGAGAGCGCGACCGCGAAGGTAAGGGCGAAGAGTATTTGAAGCTTCCCAGTAGAAGCGAGCAATGGAATTAACTCACCACCTGTCGAACCACCTAAAACCTTGCGGATTAACGGTAGAGAAATTGGAAGGGTTAAGAGGGTTAGGACCGCCCACAATTGCCCTGATAAGTAGGCGAAGAGATATGCGCTGAGAATGAGAGCAACAAAGT
>JBILBB010000126.1:0-3543 GCA_044353955.1 Candidatus Planktophila sp.
ATCAGTGGCCATACGAGATAGAACTGAGCTTCCACGGCCAGTGACCATGTGTGTTGTAGAAGAGGCGGCCTTCCGATACTTTCGAAGTAATCCTGTTCTCGAGCAACAAGCCACCAATTCATAGTGCCTGTTAGGGCAAATGGCATATCTGTAATAAATCGCTTGATGGTATCTGGCGCCCAAATTCCAATTGCGATTGTGGTGGTTATGACGGTGAATAAGAGCGCCGGTAATAGACGTCTAGCTCGCGCTAGATAGAAACCACGTAAATCTAATCCACCACTTTGGGCAATTGAATCCAGTAAAAGTCTGGTGATGACATAACCCGAGATAACGAAGAAGAGATCAACGCCAAGAAAGCCACCAGGTATCCAAGAAAAACCTAAGTGATAAAACATAACTGCAATTACTGCGAGGGCGCGTAACCCATCGATTGCAGGGATGTATTGGATACCGCGTTTGGTAGCCATGAAGATTACTTACGCTTTGAGGTTGTCTTCTTAGCTGTGTTTTTCGCTGAAGCCTTTGAACTCTTCTTTGGGGCTTCAATAGCTGCTGAAGTTCTCTTACTCTCAACTCGGATTGGAGCTGATTTCTTGACAGTTCCATCTTCAGCGAGCGCTTTATTGACAGTCTCCTGCATGCGGGCTAGTCGCTCAAATGATGTATCAAGCTTCGCACGAGATTGTGCAATTGCAGCCTCTGCTGCTGTGAGCGCCTGAGTCTGTGCACGGTAGAGACGCTCTGATTCAGAAATCATATCTCCGAGCCAAGCGCGGAAATCGTTAACATTTCCAGAGGCCTCAGAGATGATTCTCTCTGCTTCGCGGCGAGCTGCTGTCGCAAGGGCTGCAGCTTCACGGCGCTTGAGATCTACAACTGACTCTGCTTCGCGAACCTTGGCATCAGCCACGGCAGCAGCTTCACGACTTGCATCGCGGATAAGTTCTGCAGCCTCTAACTCTGCAGCAGAAATATATTTACGGCCACGGCTTTCAGCACCTGCAAGGATGCTTCGCGCCTTTGTCTCTGCGCCTTCTAAAGTATCTTTTGCATTACGTGTGGACTCTGCAATAACACGACCTGCATTTGTGTGAGCTTTTGATTCACGAGCTTGCGCGGATTTAATCATCGCCATAGCGGTCTCGGTTGCGAGAATTTCGAACTCTTCACGAGAAAGACCAGTGATATCGCGACGTGAACGAAGGTCGGCTAATTGAGATTCGAGATCGCGAATACGATCAACAGGATTTGCTACAGGTTCGCGCTCTGAATCATCGCGAAATCCAACCCAGTTACGGAAATTCTTCTCTGCCATTGTGCACTCTCATTCACTCCATCGAAGGGCTGCCCCTCGCCAGAGCCCAAGATTAGAGCATTTATCTACTTTCGGTAAATGGCGAAGGAGACTGCTAGGTATTGAGAAATCCACGCAGCGAGCACAAAGATGTGGAATAACTCGTGGAAGCCGAAGTACTTCGCATTGCGCCCAGGCAATTTAAGCGCGTAAAAGATTGCCCCAATTGAGTAGAGAAGGCCGCCCACCAAGATTGGAATTATCACCCATAGACCACCCTCTCTATAAAGCTGTGGTGTGTAGATGATTGCGACCCAGCCAAGAACCAAGTAATTAGCGACATATAACCATCGAGGTGCACCAACCCAGAAAACTCTTATAGCAACTCCAGATAACGCGCCGATCCAAATAACTGCGAGCAGAATATTTCTATCTCGCGGCTCTAGAAGTGCTACTGCAAAGGGAGTGTATGAACCTGCAATAAGTAGGTTGATATTTGCGTGATCCCACCTGCGCCAGATCTTCTTCTTCCGTGGAATCCACGGAACGCGATGATAGATCGCAGAGACGCTAAAGAGCATGATGGCTGTCAGCGAATAGAGAGCGACTGCAAATTTAAATGGTTCACCGCTCAAGATAAAGAGGACAAGTGAAGCGATTATTACTAAAGGGGTTGCTGCAAGATGAAACCAACCTCGCAACTTAGGTGGTGCAATAACCGGCTCTGTACTCATTACGCCAGCCTAGGGGATTTAAGACTAGAGGATTTGAGACTAGAGGATTTGAGACTAGGGGTTCTCGAGATCACGAACAGACTTAACCAATAACGAAAGGCCTGCAGCAATTAGCGTTGTGAGCCCGGTAACGAAGAGAATCGTATTGACGCCAAAGTGCATCGCCAGAGGCCCCGCGAGAACTATTCCGAGTGGAGCAATTCCATATGAGCCTAAGGTGTCATAGGAACTCACCCGTGAATATGACTCTTCAGGAACATGGCTCTGTAGCGATGTCATCCAAGTGACCATAAATACTTCGAGGCTAATTCCAGAGAAAATTCCTGCCAGGAGTGTGAATAAGACCGGAAGATCCAGGGCAAGGGAGAAATCCCAGATTGAGGAAATCGCAATAAGGATCATCGAAACAACTAAAGGTTTCTTAAACTTAACCTTCAAAACCCAAATTCCACCGATGAGCATTCCGGTTGTGAGCGCAGCTAAGTTATAAGACCACTGCTTAGGACCAGTTACCGGATCACTAAAATTTAATGGGCCAAGCACTGAGAGCATGGATTCAAATGCCATATTGATGAGAGAAAAGGCGAAGACCATTGCAATTACCCACGAGCGAGAGATGAATTCGCGCCAGCCGACAATCAGATCATGGAGAATTCCTGGGCTCGCATCTTGCGCCTTTCCAAGGATTGGAAGAAACCAGACAATCAATCCGGCGAAGAAGAATGAGATTGCATCAATGAGAAGCCCCCATCCGGCTCCAACTGTTGCTACAAGAATTCCACCAGAGAGAGTTCCAACGATGTAACCAATATTTGTCGTAAGGCCAATAATTGCATTTCCTGATTGCAGCTTCGCTTTCGGCAAGATTTCAGGGAGCACTCCCGACATCGCAGGCCACCAAATTGCATTGAGAATTCCAAAGAGTGCGCCCATTAAGGCTAGTAACCAGACCGAAGAAAATCCCGCAATCAATGAGATTGCGCTAACTGCGGCGAGGAAACTTCCAATCATGTCGCTTCCACCAACTAAACGGTTTCGTTGAAAACGATCTGCAATGACTCCACCGAATAACATAAAGCCAATAAGTGGAACGAAGCGAGCAGCCATAACAATGGAGAGATCTTTTCCATCTGCACCTTCAAGACTTAAGACCCCGTATGCCAAGGCAATCGGTGAGATTCCATTGCCAACGTTGGAGATAAATCGCGAGATTGCCAGACTGGTGAAGCCCCTATGTCCCTTAAGGTCACGCAATTGCTCCATCATCTTGCAAGGATACCTACTGGCGCGTAAGTTAAAAATTTTCGGATTTACGCACGATTCACCCCTAAATATCTGCCAAACACTTGCAGATTTATGGTGCATTTAGGCTCAAATAGGCGCACACTATTCCTGTCGACGGCCGCTGGAGTTCCTCGAGGATTCCAAGGGCCAGCCGAACGTATGGACCGCCCGGTCCATACTGATAAGCACTCACGGAGGCTTAATACATGTCAGTAACACTCGACAGCA
>JBILBB010000013.1:0-13047 GCA_044353955.1 Candidatus Planktophila sp.
GCAAGAATTAACCCTTTTCTACGGCAGCCTGGAATTGAGCGCGATCGTAGTATGCATTTCCACGAGTTAATTCCTTACCGTTGATCAATACTGTCGGCGTTGAATTCACATTCGCTTCAGCGCCTGCAACGGCAACATTTTGAACCCAATCTGCATATTCACCTTTAGTTACACAATTAGTGAACTTCTGTGAGGTTAAACCAACAGATGCTCCGGCTGCAGCAAGAGAATTATTTGTCCACGCACCAGAGTTCTCCTTTGGCTGAGTAAGCATCAGCATCTTGTGATACTCGAGGAACTTTCCTTCATCTGCAGAGCACGCTGCCGCGTTAGCTGCCGCAATTGATTCAGGTCCTAGGAATGAGAGCGTGTGATAAACAACAGTTGCTTTCTTCTCTTTAATCAGCGCTTCAAGATAATCACCCTGTGCTGCTTCAAACTGTGCACATACTGGGCATTGGAAATCTTCATAAACATCGATGACAGGAACACCTGTGAGCTCGCCATTAAAGACAATGCCATATCCACGATCTGCAGAGACGCTTGCAGGAATCTTCGCGTCAGAGTTGGTCTGATTTGAAAGGAGCGTTGGAACGAGCATAATCAAGGTAACTCCGAGAACTACGGCAATTACTAAATTTCTCGTGAAGTTATCTTTACCTGGCTGCTGCTTCTTGCTCATCTACTTATCCTTTTCTGTGGAAGCGGTTACTACTGTTGGTGTCTTATCGAGTGCAAATTTACTTCGTGGGTAGAGAAAAAGGTAAATCCCAAGTGCTGCTAAGCCTGCATCACGTAGCAGTGGAGTTAGGTAGTTCGCCTCACCTGGCGCAACCTGTCCACCCCCGCCGAAGCAGCCACAGTCGATCGATAGACCGCGAGCCCACGCCTGAGAGATTCCGATTACAAATACCAACATCAAGAGGGCGCTCAATATTCCCATGAGGCGAGTCCCAGCACCGACGATAAGCAGAATCCCCATAAAGATTTCCGCGAAAGGTAGAACGATTCCGATTAAATTAGCTAGCGCCACTGGCAACATCTCGTATGCACGAACAGCCATCTGAGATTTATCGAGCTCATCAAATTTTAGGTAGCCCGCCATGAAGAGGGTTCCGCCGAGCACAAGGCGGGCAATGAGCCCAATCCATGGTGCAAACTTTTCGAAAGTCGCATTATTCATCGTCCTTCACGTACTCCCTTTGAAAGTTCTGCTGCTAACTCTTGAACTGCTTGCAAACCGCTTTCTTCATCCGTTGCTTCAAGAAGTTTATTGATAAATGCTGACCCAACAATAACGCCATCGGCATATGCGGCAACTCCCTTGGCTTGCTCGCGGGTTGAGACGCCTAGACCCACTGCAACGGGAGTCTGTGAGCTCTTGCGAATTCGTGTCACAAGATCGGCTGCACCGGATGAAACGCTCGTGCGCGTTCCGGTTACTCCCATCAAGCTTGCGGCGTAAATGAATCCAGCACATCGTGAAGTGACCTTCTCAAGTCGTGCATCGGTAGTGCTTGGAGCTACAACGTAGATGGAATTGATTGCGCTACTTTCAACAGCATCTTTCCAGCGAGAAGATTCCTCGATGGTGAGATCTGGAGTAATAACGCCAGAGCCACCATTTCTATGGATAGCCTCCGCAAATTTCTCTACGCCGTACTTCTCAATCGGATTCCAGTAAGTCATGACAACTGAAGGAATACCTTTCTCGGTTGCATATTTGAGCGCATCGAAAACTTCCGCAGCACCTGTGCCCTGAGATAGCGCACGGTCGGCCGCAGTTTGAATTGTTGGACCATCCATCACTGGATCGCTATAGGGAAAACCGATTTCAATTGCATCAACTCCACCAGCGATAAATGCATCGATAACTTTCTTGCATCCTGCTTGTGTTGGAAATCCTGCAGGTATATATGCAATAAGTGCGGCCCTATCTTCACTTCTAACCTTTGTGAAGAGATCTTCGAGCGGTGTACTCATTTACAGAGGAATTCCAAAGTATGCAGCTGCAGTCTGCACATCTTTATCTCCACGACCGGAGAGGTTAAGTAAGAGAGTTGCACTTGGTCCTAGCTCGCGACCAATCTGCATCGCACCAGCAAGTGCATGTGCTGTCTCGATTGCAGGAATGATGCCCTCGGTCTTTGAAAGCAGTGAGAAAGCTTCCATCGCTTGCGCATCTGTAATCGCACGATATTCAGCGCGACCAATATCGTGAAGGTAGGCATGCTCGGGGCCAACGCCTGGGTAATCTAAACCTGCAGAGATTGAGTGAGATTCAATTGTCTGGCCATTCTCATCTTGCAAAACATATGTGCGGTTTCCGTGCAGTACTCCAGGTGATCCTCCGGTGATTGTCGCTGCATGGCGACCAGTCTCAACACCATCACCTGCTGCTTCGAGTCCGATAAGCCTTACTGATTCATCGCCGATAAAGCGATGGAAGATTCCGATTGCATTCGATCCTCCGCCCACACAGGCAAGAACTGCATCGGGCAACTTTCCTGTAAGTGCTAAAACTTGTTCGCGAGATTCTTCACCGATGATCTTATGGAAATCGCGGACCATAGATGGGAATGGATGTGGCCCTGCAACGGTGCCCAACATGTAATGGGTAGATTCAACGTTGGTTACCCAATCGCGCATCGCTTCATTGATTGCATCTTTGAGGGTGCGTGAGCCAGAAGTTACTGGCACAACCTCTGCGCCAAGTATCTTCATACGCGCAACATTGAGAGATTGACGCTTCGTATCTTCTTCACCCATGTACACGACGCACTCAAGACCCATAAGCGCAGCGGCTGTCGCAGATGCAACACCATGTTGACCTGCACCTGTTTCGGCGATAATTCGCTTCTTGCCCATGCGCTTAGTGAGAAGCGCTTGTCCCAAAACGTTATTGATCTTATGGCTGCCGGTGTGGTTGAGATCTTCACGCTTCAAAAGAATTCGAGCGCCACCGCAATATTCAGAGAAGCGCTTTGCTTCGGTGATGATGCTCGGACGGCCGGTATATGTACGGTGAAGTTCAGCTAACTCTGCAATAAATGTGGGATCAGTCTGGGCCTTAATGCGCGCTGCATCTAACTCTTCAAGTGCGCCGATTAACGCTTCTGGAACAAAGCGGCCGCCATATTGGCCGAAGTGGCCAGCGAGGTCTTCAACGGTCGTCATGCGTAAAGACTACCGGCGACCTAGTAAATCCTGCATGGCAGAAATTGGATCGCCCGACTTCACAAGCGCTTCTCCGACTAAAATCACAGATGCACCAGCATTTGCCGCGATTTCGACATCGCTACGGGCTGAGATTCCTGATTCAGCCACTCGGATGATTTCTGATGGAATCTGAGGAATGAGCTCTTGGAATGCTCTCGTATCAACCTCGAGAGTCTTGAGATTTCGAGAATTCACACCAATCATCTTCGGTGAGATATCCATAGCGCTCTCTAACTCCTGAGCAGTATGAACTTCAATAAGGGAAGCCATTCCGAGTTCGCACGATAAATCGTAGAAATCTTTCAGTTGTGATTTCGACAAGGCGGCAACAATAAGCAAGACAATATCTGCGCTATGCGCACGTGCTTCTAAGAATTGATATTCATCAACCATAAAATCTTTACGCAAAACAGGTAGAGAAACTCTCTTCTTGACCGCATCTAGATCCTCAAGTGACCCGCCGAAGCGTCGTTGCTCCGTAAGAACACTGATTGCGCCAGCGCCGGCTTCTTGATACTGCTCAGCAAGAGCTGCGGGATCTGCAATATCTGCAAGAGCGCCCTTGCTGGGCGAAGATCGTTTAACTTCTGCAATTACGTTCATCTCATCGCGAGAGAGAGATGCATAGGCATCTATCGGTGCAGTGGCCTTCTCCATCGCTTCATGTATCTGCGAAAGTGGCAGACGTCGCGCAGCTAAATCCTCGCGGACTCCTTCAATGATGGAGGCAAGAACGCTCACTTATCTCCCCCAACTTCATCAGTCGGATCGATTCCGTTATCCATAGCGTTCCAGTCGGAGTGTCTCTTGTTGGGGGAATTCTTTGGTTTGCGCTCATATCTGGATGAGAGTTTGAGTGAACGACTCAGAGTGATGGCGATAACTGCAACAACTAAGAGTGAGATAAAGAGCTTCACTTGGAACTCATCTCATTGGCTGCAGCGATTGCACCCAATACAGCTGCCGCCTTATTGAGGGTCTCTTCATATTCAGATCGTGGATCAGAATCTGCAACGATTCCAGCACCTGCTTGTACATATGCCTTACCTTTATGAATTAACGCTGTGCGAATAGCGATACATGTATCGATATTTCCTGTGAAATCAAAGTATCCAATTGCTCCACCGTAGAGCGCTCGTCGAGTTGGTTCGAGAGACTCGATGATCTCCATCGCCCGTGGCTTTGGTGCACCAGAGAGGGTGCCGGCAGGAAATACAGAGAAGAGTGCATCGATTGGAGATTTATCCGTGCTGAGCTCGCCAATAACGGTGGAAACAATATGCATCACATGCGAATAGCGTTCGATATGCATGAAATCCACGACTTCAACGGTTCCGGCGGTACAGATACGACCTAAATCATTTCGGCCTAAATCAACTAACATCAAATGTTCTGCGCGTTCCTTTGGATCGGCCAATAGCTCTTCACCAAGGCGGATATCTTCTTCGACAGATGCTGAACGCTTACGCGTACCGGCAATCGGATGAACCATGACTTCTTTGCCAGTCACCTTTACAAGTGCTTCTGGACTCGAACCTACAACGTCAAAACCATCTTCAAATCTGAAGAGATACATATACGGGCTTGGATTATTAAGACGGAGCATGCGATAGATATCGAGAGCATCGGCATTGGTATCCATTCCGAATCGTTGCGAGAGAACGATTTGAAATGCTTCACCTGCCCGAATCTCTTCCTTAGCGTGTTCAACTTTGGAGAGAAATTCCGCCTGCTGCATATTGATCTCAAAGGTTGGTTTGCTTGGCGCAGGAATCTCAGAGACATTTCCTGTTATTGGCTGCATCAACTCGTTCTGCATCCGATCAAGGCGTGATTGCGCATCGCTAAATGCCTCATCTATGCGTTCATTAGAACCATCCCAGTTAATTGCATTGGCAATCAGGATAATTGTTCCATCGCTATGATCGAGAACCGCTAAATCACTTGTGAGGATAAAGGTAATCTCAGGTAGCGATAAATCTTTCGCGGAGAGTTCAGGTAACTTTTCCAAACGGCGCACTGCGTCATAACCCATATAGCCAACGAGGCCACCGGTAAGAGTTGGTAACCCGTCAATCTTTGGAGATTTCAGATGCGCAACGCTCATGCGCAGCGCAGTAAGTGGATCCATTCCAGTTGGCACTCCTGCCGGTGGTGTACCAAGCCAGGTTGCAAGACCATCTCTTTCAGTAAGCGAAGTCTTGCTGTGAGCCCCAATGAAGGAGTAACGAGACCAGACTCCCCCATGTTCTGCAGATTCAAGGAGAAAAGTTCCCGGCTTATTCTTAGCAAGTTTCTTATAAATATTGAGAGGGGTCTCGCCGTCGGCTAAGAGTTTGCGGTAAACCGGAATAACGTTATTGCCCTTGGCGTACTCTCGGAATTCTTCTAACTTCATAGAGATTTCACGCCCTCTGTTGAAATTCTTCTATGGAAGCAGCTGCGGTCACCGGTGTGGCATGCAGCGCCTACTTGTTCTACCTTGATCAAGAGCGCATCTCCATCGCAATCAATATCAATCGAATGAACGAGTTGGGTATGGCCAGATGTTGCACCTTTCTCCCAGAGCTCATTACGGCTGCGAGAGAAGTAAGTGGCTTTTCCAGTAGCCAAAGTAATCGCTAGTGATTCTGCATTCATATAGGCGAGCATCAGAACTTCATTGCTCTTCACATCTTGAGCTACTACTGGAATAAGCGCTTGAGGGTCTTTGAGGAGCGCAACAATTTCTGGCGAAAGTTCTGGGCTCATACTCATATTCTGCCTTACGCAGTACGTGCGTTGCGCACCGAATAGTTGTGATCACCGAGGTACTTCTTCACATCGCCTATGCGGTGAACTCCGAAGTGAAAGACGCTGGCAGCCAATAACGCGTCGGCACCCGCATCAAGTGCTGAGGCGAAATCTTCGAGCGAGCCTGCCCCACCGCTAGCGATCAGTGGAACTTTAGAGACGGCACGTACTGCAGTAATCATTCCAATGTCATATCCAGCTCGAGTGCCATCTGCATCCATCGAGTTGAGGAGAATTTCTCCCACACCTAATTCGCATGCTTTCTCAACCCAGGAAAGTGCATCGAGGCCAGCGCTCTGCCTGCCACCATGAGTAGTTACTTCAAAACCTGAAGCAGTTCGGGCTCTACGTGCATCGATTGAGATAACAAGAACTTGCGAACCAAAACGATCTGCAATCTCTGCAATAAGTTCAGGTCGTGCAATTGCAGCGGTATTGATACTTACCTTGTCAGCTCCTGCTCGAAGCAAGCGGTCAACATCTTCTACGGATCGAATGCCACCACCAACAGTAAGCGGGATAAATACCTGTTCTGCGGTACGTCGTACAACATCGAGAGTTGTTTCGCGACCTGCAACGCTTGCTGAAATATCGAGGAAGGTAAGTTCATCTGCACCTTCTGCTCCATATAGCGCAGCCATCTCAACGGGATCACCTGCATCTTGAAGATTTGTAAAGTTAACTCCCTTTACAACTCTGCCATCTGTGACATCGAGACAAGGAATGATTCTTACTGAAAGGCTCATCGCTTCGTTAACTCCAAAGCTTCTTGCAGGGTGAATGCACCGGCATAGAGCGCCTTTCCAACAATTGCACCTTCGACACCAACTGAGCGCAATGAGACAAGCGCTGCAATGTCATCAAGGCTTGAGATTCCACCGGAAGCAATCACAGGCGCCTTGGTAGCTGCACAGACTTCACGTAGCAAAGTGAGATTGGGACCTTGAAGAGTTCCATCCTTAGTTACATCTGTAACGACGTAACGTTGGCATCCATCACGATTAAGGCGTTCTATTGTTTCAAAGAGATCGCCGCCTTCTTGGGTCCATCCGCGAGCTGCCAATACATGGCCACGAACATCGAGACCCACTGCAATCTTGTCGCCATGTTCTGCAATAACCTTCGATGTCCATTCTGGGTTTTCAAGCGCTGCAGTTCCTAGGTTGATTCGCCGACAACCAGTGGAAAGTGCTCGGGTAAGCGATTGGTCATCACGAATTCCGCCTGAGAGTTCTACCTTGATATCAAGTTTGCCAACTACCTCTGCTAGGAGCGCGCTATTTTCTCCACGACCAAATGCTGCATCGAGATCGACAAGGTGGAGCCACTCTGCGCCTGCTGATTGAAATTCGAGTGCGACTTCCAATGGATTGCCGTAAGCAGTCTCTGCGCTGAGCTCGCCTTGTACTAATCGAACCGCTCTTCCATCTTTGACATCGACAGCTGGCAATAGCTCTAGATAACTCATAGCGATGATGTCCAATTCTTTATCAGGGCAAGTCCTGCATCTCCAGATTTCTCTGGGTGAAATTGTGTAGCGCTGATTGCGCCATCTTCAACGGCTGCTAGGAAATCTTCGCCGTAGTGCGCCATAGTTGAGAGCGAGCCGACCTTCTCTTTGACTGCGTATGAGTGAACAAAATAGAAAGATTGATCTTCAATTCCTGCAAAGAGTGTGTTGCCTGTCGGTGCTGAGACGGTATTCCATCCCATGTGCGGCAATATCGGAGCGCTTAGCTTCTCTACCGTTGCGCCCCAAATACCAACGCCCTTATGTGCGCCATGTTCAACACCTGATGCAAAGAGAATCTGCATGCCAACACATATACCAAGTGTTGGGCGTTTCAAGGAGATTCGCTCTCGCACAAGTGCATCACCCCGAATAGATTGAAGACCTGTCATGCAGGCAGCAAAGGCACCTACTCCAGGAACTACGAGACCTTCTGCGTTGAGCGCTGTTTCATAATCTGAGGTGATTTGGACTTCTTTACCAGAAGTTTCAAATGCGCGCTGAGCTGAGCGAAGATTTCCTGATCCGTAATCGAGAATTGCAATCACGAATTTAGAGTGAACCCTTTGTTGATGGAATCCCAGCAACACGTGGATCAATCGCAACAGCATCGCGAAGCGCTCGAGCTACCGCTTTAAATTGTGCTTCAAATACGTGGTGAGCATTTCGACCTTCAAGAACACGTACGTGAAGTGCAATGCGAGCCTCGGCAACTATGGATTCCCAGATGTGCTTGCCAAGAGTTGTATCGAATGTTCCGATGAGTTCAACAATCTCTGGTTGGCGGTGAACTAGGTATGGACGACCCGAAAGATCAACTGCGGCCTGCACCAAGACCTCATCGAGTGGAACCATCGCATCGCCAAAGCGACGAATGCCTGCTTTATCGCCGAGTGCCTCGCGCAGTGCTTGACCAAATGCAAGTGAGGTGTCCTCAACTGTGTGGTGTGAATCCACATCAACATCACCAGTTGTTTTAACGGTGAGATCAAAACCTGAGTGCTTTCCTAATTGCGAGAGCATGTGGTCAAAGAAGGGAACACCAGTATCAACTGAAATCTCGCCAGTTCCATCGAGATTGATCTCAACGAGGACGCTTGACTCTTTCGTTGTGCGCTCTACACGTGCTTTTCTCATTACATCTCCCCCAGGCATGCCGATAGCGATTCGATAAATTTCTTATTCTCGGCCTCATTGCCAATGGTGACTCGTAAGTAACCCAATAATCCCACATCTCGAATGAGAACTCCTCTATCGAGAAGGCGGCGCCAGAGATCTTCAGATGAAGGCGTAAATCCGGTGAAGAGCAGGAAGTTCGAACTACTTGGAAGGACTGTCAGCCCCAGGCGTGAAAGATTGTCGACCATCTTCTCTCTCGCAGAACGCAGTTGCGAAACAGTGGCTAGAAGCTCACCTTGATAGTCGAGTGCCACCTCTGCTGCAGCTTGAGTAAGTGCGCTGAGGTGATACGGCAATCTGACTAAGAAGAGCGCATCAATGACTGCCGGATTGGCGACGAGATATCCAACGCGTGCGCCTGCAAATGCAAATGCTTTACTCATTGTTCGAATGACTACTAGATGTGGGTACTTCTGGATGAGAGTGACAGCAGATGCCTCATCTGAAAACTCTGCATATGCCTCATCGATGACAAGTAGTCCAGGTGTGGCCTTAGCTAACTTTTCTATATCGGCAATCGAGATTGATCCGCCCGTTGGATTATTAGGCGTTGTGATGAATGTAAGAGTTGGTTTGCACTCTGCAATCTGATCAATTGCTCTATCAATATCGAGAGAGAAATCTGCCTTTCGGGTGCCACTAATCCATTGGACCTGACAGACCTTAGCAATCAGTGGATGCATTGAATATGAAGGAGTAAAACCAATAGACAGGCCCTTACCAAAGGCGAGGAAGAGCGATTGGATGATTTCATTACTGCCATTTGCAGCCCAGATATTCTTCTGAGTGAGTGCGGTCTTTGAAAGTGAATTTATGAAATCTGCCAACTTATCTCGCAGAATATTGGCATCTCTATCTGGATAGCGATTGAGCGTTTCGGCAACGATTGCAATGCGGCCTGAGATTGCCTTGGCAAGTTCTGGCGATGGTGCATAGGGGTTCTCATTGGTATTCATTACCGCTTCTGCAGGAAGTTGCGGAGCTCCATATGGCGACATCGCACGTAGGTCATCGCGAAGGGGCAACCAATCTGGCCAGGTGATCTCACTCATTACTTTTCCAACCGAGCTGAAATTGCTTCACCGTGTGCTGGTAAATCTTCAGAGTTTGCAAGAGTGATTACAGTTTCTGCAATATCGTTAAAGGCAGATTGGTTGTACTCAATAAAGTGAAGTCCTCGTAAGAAAGTTTGCACCGAAAGCCCGCTGCTGTGGCAAGCGCATCCTCCAGTTGGAAGTACATGGTTTGAACCGGCCGAGTAATCGCCGAGCGATACAGGTGAAAATCGACCGATAAAGACTGCACCTGCATTACGAATCTTCAGCGCATCTGCCGCTGCATTTATTGTCTGAATTTCTAAGTGCTCGGCAGCATATGCATTTACTACATCGAGCCCTTGTTCAATGGAGTCAACAAGAGCAATAGCAGATTGTTTGCCACCAAGTGCTTCACAAATTCGCTCTGAGTGCTTTGTTACTGCCACACGTCGAGAGAGTTCTGCTTCAACATCGGCCGCTAGTCGTTCGGAAGTAGTTACCAAGATTGCGGCGGCGATGACATCGTGCTCTGCCTGGCTGATGAGATCTGAGGCGACATCTGCAGCAATTGCGGAGTCATCAGCGAGAATTGCAATCTCTGTTGGTCCAGCTTCTGAGTCGATTCCGATAACCCCACGCAGGGCGCGCTTTGCAGCTGCAACATAAATATTGCCTGGACCCGTAACGAGATCACATTTCTGACAGAGATCTTTCATTCCATAACCGAAGAGCGCGATCGCTTGTGCGCCACCTACCGCGTAGACCTCGGTGATTCCCAGCAATGCGCATGTCGCAAGAATTGTGGGATGTGGAAGTCCACCGAATTCTTTCTGAGGTGGTGATGCGACAGCAATGCTCGGTACTTCTGCAATCTGAGCCGGCACAACATTCATGATCACGCTACTTGGATAAACAGCTCGCCCACCTGGGACATAGAGACCAACCCGATCAACTGGAATCCAACGTTCTGTGACTACTCCACCATCTACAACGACGGTCTTAGTCTCATTGCGACGTTGATCGTTATGAACTTTTCGTATTCGTTCTATAGAGACAACAAGAGCAGTTCTAATCTTTGGATCTAACTCATTAAGCGCTGAGTCGAGAGCGCTCTGTGGGACCCTGATAGATGGTGGGGTAACTCCATCAAATTGAGCAGCAAGTGCGATGAGATCAGACTCTGATCCTTCGCGGACGCGCTTCAAAATTGGTTCGATTGCAATCATCGCCTTTGCAACATCTAACGATGCGCGTGGAAGGAGCTCGAGATAGCCAGCTTTATCGAGCGATTTACCACGAAGGTCTACGGTGCGAATCACCCTCGTATTCTACTTTGGATATATCTACAGGCGAGACGAGATTATTGAATCTACACTCTCACGAGACAGTCGGGTCCAAGAATTGCTTTGAGATCTGCGCTCAAACTTGGTGACGATGTTACTAGCGCGTCAATTTTATGTGTCGTTGACTTCTGCTGATCGATAACTTGCAGGTGAACTTCACGCTTGCCTGGATGTGAGCGAAGGATCTCTTTGATGCGCTCAACAATCGGTGGGGTTACCTGAGATGCCGGAACTGAGATAAGTAAGGGACCAGTAGGTGCTGCAGAGATATCTGGCATCTTCATCTCGAGTGCAGTGAAGCGAACTTGCTCGTCGGTGCGAGAGAAACGTCCACGAACAACAACGACTCGGTCTTCCGTCAACGAGAGCGCATATTGATTGTAAGTATTGGAAAAGAAGAGGACCTCTATTGCACCTTCAAGATCTTCAACGTTAACAACTGCCCACGATGCACCTTGCCTAGAAACTTTACGTTGAATTCCGGTGATGAGTCCACCGATGGTGACTACTCCCTCAGGTGGGCTTTCATCGAGAAGCTGGCTGATGGACATATCTGTGTGCGATCGCAGTACATGTTCAACACCAAGGAGTGGATGATCGGAGACATAGAGGCCGAGCATTTCGCGCTCGAATGTGAGGAGCGTTGACTTATCCCATTCAGTTTGTGGGATTTCAATGTCGAGTCCGACAACTGCTGAAATGGAGTCGCCACCAAATAAATCAAATTGTCCGATCGCCTCTGCGCGCTTTGTTTCGATGACTGAATCGATAGCTTCGAGGTGGATCGCCATCAACCCTTTTCGAGGATGGTTAAGTGAGTCAAATGCTCCCGCCTTAACGAGAGATTCGATTGTCTTCTTATTACAGACATTTGCATCGACCTTTGCAAGGAAATCTCCAAATGATTGGAATGCACCCTTGCTTGTACGCGAGACCTTAATCGAGGCCACAACGCCTTCGCCAACGTTGCGAATTGCAGCAAGGCCAAAGCGGATATCTTTTCCGCGAGGCGTGTATTCAGCATCTGATTCATTGACATCAGGTGGCAGGACCTTGATTCCCATACGCCTACATTCAGAGAGATAGAGCGCAGATTTATCTTTATCATCGCGCACGCTGGTGAGAAGAGCTGCCATGTACTCAGTTGGGAAATTCGCTTTGAGGTAGGCGGTCCAGAATGAAACAACACCATAGCCAGCACTGTGTGCGCGGTTAAATGCGTAATCAGAGAATGGAATCAGAACTTCCCAGAGGCGTTTGATAGCTGCTTCAGAGAAACCATTTGCCTTCATTCCTGCTTCGAAGGGGATGTACTCCTTATCAAGAATCTCTTTATTCTTCTTACCCATCGCCTTACGCAAAAGATCTGCGCGACCCAAAGTAAAGCCAGCAACTTTCTGAGCAATCGCCATTACCTGCTCTTGATAAACAATAAGACCATAGGTGTCGCCGAGGATTTCCTGGAGCGGTACTGAAAGTTCAGGATGAATTGGTTCAACTGGCTTTCGCCCATTCTTTCGATCTGCATAGTTGTTGTGCGCGTTCTCGCCCATTGGTCCAGGTCGATAGAGCGCGATAACAGCTGAGATATCGGCAAATGAATCTGGTGACATGCTGCGCAGAAGTGCTCGCATTGGTCCGCCGTCGAGTTGGAAGACTCCCAAGGTATCTCCACGCGATAAAAGCTCAAAGGTCTTCTGATCTGCAAGTGGCAAATCTTCTAGAACGACATCGATGCCTTGATTTGCCTTAATATTTAAGAGCGCATCATCGAGAACAGAGAGGTTTCGAAGTCCGAGGAAGTCCATCTTGAGAAGTCCTGTGGATTCACAAGCTCCCATATCGAATTGAGTAATGATTGCGCCATCTGCTTCGCGGCGATGAATTGGAATCACATCAAGAAGCGGTTCACGCGAGAGGATTACACCAGCAGCATGAACTCCCCACTGTCGCTTAAGTCCTTCTA
>JBILBB010000127.1:0-3523 GCA_044353955.1 Candidatus Planktophila sp.
GAAATCGATTCGAACAGGATGAGCCGTAAGCGGCAAGAAGATATCTACGATGCCACCACGGACTGCAAACTCGCCACGCTTTTCAACTAAGTCGGTTCGGGTAAAGGAGAGTTCTGTTAAATGGTTGATCAGATTAGTCAGCGCAATCTCTTGGCCTACTTCTAAAGTCCATAACGGTGACTTCGCAAGAGATGCAATAAATCTATGAATGACTGCGCGAATTGGCGCAACGACAATTGGGTTCTTTAGATCTTCGGTGAGCGAATAGAGAGTCGAGATTCTTCGCGCAACTGTGTCACTTCGCGGGCTCAACCTTTCATGGGGCAAGGTCTCCCATGCTGGAAATTCAAAGACATCGTTATGCAGCGCCTTTAATTCATCAGCTAAGTCTTCTGCGCCCTTACTGGAACTGGTCACAACCAGCAAAGGAGTATCGCTAGCTTTGATCGCCAGAAGGAATGGATAACTCGATGTTGGAGCAATTACCTTCGATTTTTCGGCAAGGGCAGATCTGACTTCAGAGTCGCTCTGAAGTAGACCGAGCAGTCCTCGCATTTCATTACTCCTTACTCGCCGGTAAATGCCATATGGCCCCACTTCAAAAAGAAGGGGGGCTTACAAATGACAGTCTAGCGACCTCTGTATCTATGTGAGAATTCTCCCGTGAGTAAGCAACCTCTTGAGACGCAGCGCCTTGTCGCATCAGATGATGCAACCCTTCGCAGCGATGTTCGCAAATTAGGTGACCTCTTAGGCCAATCACTTGTACGCCAAGAAGGAATAGATCTCTTGGGTCTTGTTGAGTCTGTTCGTAAGGCTGTTCGCGATGGTGGCGGCGTTGAGATTCTCGAAAAGCTATCAGTTGAAGAATCTGTTCAGCTCGTACGTGCATTTAGTACTTACTTCAATTTAGCAAACGTTGCCGAACAGGTACACCGCTCACGTATTCTTGCAGAAGTTCGCATTGAAGGTGGATCATGGTTATCACGCGCCGTAGATAAAATCGAAGATGCAATTAGAAATCCAATTGCAGGCCACGAAATTTCACATGACAATTTAGTGAAGTGGATTAGTGAACTCGATGTTCGCCCAGTCTTCACTGCTCACCCAACTGAAGCTGCACGCCGTTCTGTCTTAAGTAAGTTGGGACAGATTGCTTCGCTTCTCGATACTCCAAAGGGTGCAACTCAAGATGAGCGCCTTGCTGAAACGGTCGATCTCTTATGGCAGACAGATGAACTTCGCCTTGATCGACCAGAACCGCTCGATGAAGCGATGAATGCTCTGTACTACCTCGATGATCTTGCGACTCATACTGTTCCAGAAGTTCTCAATGACTTCGCTCGCGAGCTAAAGCGTTTAAATATTCAGTTACCTGCAACGGCTCGACCACTTACATTCGGAACTTGGATCGGTGGCGACCGCGATGGAAATCCAAATATCACTCCACAAATCACAGAAGATGCGGTCACCCTGCAGGTAGGCCATGCAATCCGCACAACGATTGCCTCGATGAATCGTTTGCGTCAGATGCTCTCGGTCTCAACTCGTATTGCTGGTGCAACACCTGAACTCAGCGCATCAGTTGAGAAGGATCTTAAGAACATCCCTGAATTCGAAGAGCGCTTCTTGCGCCTGAATGTGCAAGAGCCATACCGACTTAAGGCAACAGCGATTGTGCATCGTTTGGCATTTACTCGCGATCGCCATGCAGCGAGAACTCCACATATTCCCGGTCGCGATTACAAGAACACGGAAGAACTTCTTGCAGACCTGACGCTAATGCGCGATTCACTCTTTGCTCATAAAGGCGAACTTCTTGCGACAGGACTCATCGAACGCACTATTCGCACTGTTGCAGCATTTGGTCTTACACATGCAACTCTCGATATTCGTGAGCACTCTGATGCACATCACACAGCTATCAGTCAGATGGTCGGCGGAAATTACAGTGAGCTTTCACATGATGAGAAGTTCCCAATACTTACCGCGCAGCTCGCATCTTCCTCAAAGCTTGATGCCTCAAAGCTCGATGCTGCCGGCAGTAAGACTTTCAATACCTTTCTTGCTATCGCTGATCTGATTGAACGCTTCGGCCCAGAAGTTATTGAGACCTACATTGTTTCGATGACAAAGGGCGCAGACGATCTCATTGCTGCAGCAGTACTTGGTAAAGAAGCAGGCCTTGTCGATATCGATAAGAAGGTTGCAAAAATCGGTTTTGCCCCACTACTTGAAACTGTTGCAGAACTTCGTGCAGCCGGAGAAATTCTCGAAAAGCTCCTTTCAGATCCGACATATAGAAAAATTGTTGAGCTGCGCGGTAATCTGCAAGAGGTCATGCTCGGATATTCAGATTCAAATAAAGATGCAGGAATTGCAACATCACAGTGGGAGATCCACCGTGCACAACGCACTCTGCGCGATGTGGCGATGAAACACGGCGTAAAGCTTCGTTTATTCCATGGTCGCGGTGGCTCTGTCGGTCGCGGTGGCGGACCTACATACGATGCGCTCGTTGCACTTCCATGGGGATCTGTCGATGGCCAAATCAAGATGACTGAACAAGGTGAAGTCATCTCAGATAAGTACGCACTTCCAGCCCTTGCCCGTGAAAATGTTGAGCTCACACTTGCAGCTTCTCTTGAGGCAACAATTCTCAATCGTGGCCCTCGTCAGAGCAAAGAAGACCTCGCAAAGTGGAATGAGTGCATGAATCTCGTCAGCGAAAACTCATTTTCTCAATATAGAAAACTTATTGATCACCCAGATCTTCCTGCATATTTCTATGCATCAACTCCCGTTGAACAGCTTGGAAATCTCTTCTTAGGTTCACGCCCTTCTCGTCGCCCTGATGCATCGGGTGGACTTGATTCATTGCGTGCAATCCCATGGGTCTTTGGGTGGACACAATCACGTCAGATTGTTCCTGGTTGGTTCGGTGTTGGTTCAGGACTTAAAGCTGCACGCGAGGCAGGAAGGTCTGATGTACTCGCCCAGATGCTTAAGGAGTGGCACTTCTTCTCAACCTTTATTAGCAATGTAGAGATGACTCTTGCAAAGACTGATTTAGTAACAGCAAAGAGATACGTTGAAACCTTGGTACCAAAAGAACTGCACCACTTCTTAGAGACAATCACCCAAGAGTTTGAGCTCACTGTCAGCGAAATCTTGACTCTTACTCAGAAAGATTCCTTACTAGGCGATCAACCAGTTCTTGCTCGTACCCTTCAGGTGCGCGATACCTACCTTGCTCCGCTTCAACTTCTTCAGGTTACGCTTCTTCACCGCGTTCGCGAACAAGGTGAAAAGTCAGACCCAACTCTGATTCGTGCGCTCCTTCTTACAATTAATGGTGTTGCAGCTGGCCTTCGTAATACAGGCTAATTAGCTTTACTCGATTAACTATTGAATTTGCTCTGAGTTAGATCAAGTCCTTTTTCAATAAGGAACTCGACGCAATCTGCCCCGCGATCGATAAATTCATCGAGGGTCTTCTTCTCTTCCTTACTAAATTGCTTCA
>JBILBB010000128.1:0-3508 GCA_044353955.1 Candidatus Planktophila sp.
ATTTGCCAATGCAACTGAGGTCTACAAGATCACTGTCACTACTTCAGCTAGCGCGCCATGAGTGATGAGCAAAACTCGCGTCGACTCTTTGGGGAACTAGATGCCGATGAGATTTGGGTTCAGGGTAAATCACAATTTCCTGACTCTAAGATTCTCTTAACGGTCTCAAATGCCCAGGGCGATAGAACTGTTCTCATTACACCGACAGAAGTGGTGGCTAGTAAGCCATCTATGTTTGTTCAAGCGCCACCTGAGCGAATCATCAGTAAACATGCAAGGCGCAATCGCAGATTTAACGATTTCTTTAAAGTAATTGGATACACACTTAGCGCCGTCTTGATTACATTCTCAGTCTTATCAGCTTCAGGCTTTGTTAAAGCACGTATTGTTCTTACCGGTTCTATGGAGCCATCAATCTCTTCTGGAGATATCGTGATTCTTGCTCCGACTCCACGTGCAGAGCCAAAGGTTGGCGACGTTGTTGCCTATACCGGTCGTAGATTCAGTGGAGAAGCAGTCGGAACTTTTACTCACAGAATAATTGGCGGAGATACACAGAACGGTTTCTTAGTTAAAGGTGATGCCAATCCAGCACCAGACGTTCAAAAACCAACGAAGAGCGATATCTCTGGTGTGGTCTTCTTTGTAATTCCATTTATCGGAAAATTCTTAACGCCCAAGATGTTGATGATCTTGGTGCCTGTTGGACTAGGACTCTGGTTAATTCTCGATACCTTAAAGAGTGATTCATGAAGCCACTTCGCTGGGTAGCAGCAATCCTTATCGCAATTTTTGTAACACCCACAGCAGCACAGGCCTTTGATGTACCGCTCTTAACGTGGGAACGCGGACGCATCCAGCAAGTGGTTCTTGGTGGCGGGGCGTACACAGCCAATTGGGTTGTCACGCTAGAGGGAGAAGGAACATCTCCACTTACATTTACGCGCAGTGAAACCAATGATGCAGGTTATGTCGTTTATTCACTGAATGTGCCAAGTGATCTACCCATCGGCGCATATTCGGTAAACACTTCAGGTGAGAATGCGAAAAAGACCCTGGTAGCGGGAGTTAACCTCGTTCAGACTCAGACAAAGACGGCTAGTAGCAACTTGATTGATTTAACAATCATCATCTCGATCTTTGTCTTCCTCACGACAATCATCAGCACTTTAAGGGCGAAGAAGTATTCGGTCTTAACGACTCAGAACACACAGTTCTCACTTAAATATGATTTTGCTGATTTTGCCGCGGAGAGCTCCTTTGTAAGTCGATTGAGAAATGCGCCATACAGAATTCGCATCAATGGTCTTCGCTCGATTCGGATATCTCTTCTTCAATTTTTGATAGTTCGTGAAGGCGAGCTTCTGCACCGTACTTCCCGTCAACTCTTTGGAGCGCTTCCATTGCTTGGATTGGCGGCTGGATGTATCACTGGTATTGAAGTTAATCGCAATTCAGGTATTGCAAATACTGGCATCGCAATCTTTATCGCGGTCTCAGTTCTTGCGATATTTGATGCATATTCTGGGCTATTTGCAACGCTTGGATTCTGGTTTATTCAATTGCTAACTGGCAACGTCTCAAGCGTAAGAGATCTGCTCATCATGTTCTCGGTCGGATTGACCTGGATTGGAACTGCACTCTTCTCGGGGCTATTAAAGGAGAACTTTGGAAAAGATTTCACTAAATCTTCTCGAGGTAATTCAATTACTCTCTATGGAGTAATTGCATCTGCATTAGTTGGCACATCCGTCTTCTATCTTGGCCATGCACTGATTGACGGAGTCCTCTATATCGAATCTCCAGATCGAGGCATATCAATTACCTCTCTGGTAGCCATCGCCCTGGCAATCGCCATCAAGGGATTTGTGGAGATTGCTAAGAATTCGAATGCGCAGGCAGATGAAGTTGAATTCTTCGATGTTGCACGAGTCTGCTCTCCACAAACTGCCATCCTGCTCTCATCAATAGCATTTGGGTTTCTCTATATCTGGACCGAGCGCGCAGATCAATCTTTAATCTTCGCTCTGATGTTCACCCTACCTTTCTATCTCGCCTTTATCGGTTTTGGAGAAAGCTTCGCGCTCTTCAAGCGCTTGCCTCCACGCAATATTCTTCTCGAGTCTGCACTGGTCGCTCTCGTTGCAATTCTTTCCTATCGCTTGCTCTCTGGTCGACCTCTCTTGCTGGGAGATAAGACCCAATTCTTGCTCTTGATCTCAGCCATCCCTGGCATAGCGCACGCTATTTATAGCGCGATGTTTTCAGAGAGTGAAAAGAAGTGGATAATGGAGCAATGAAGAAGGTAATAGCCGCACTGACGGTTCTCTCCTTAGCGCAGATTTTTGTTGTGTACTCAGAGATTATCGCCGAACCTTCAATTTCCTCATCTAGCCCTGTTACCGAAGCCAATCAAGGTGCTAACCAGGATTACTTCTTCGGCGTAAAGAATGCGAGCTCTAACCTCAATCAAGTTCTTGCTCTGCTGGTTGGACCTGCAGGACAACCCGGTCCAGTTGGAGTTGTTAATCAAGATGGCTTAGTGGGCATTGAAGGCGTAATTGGAAAAGATGGATTACCTGGCGCACCTGGAGCTGCGGGTAGAGATGGAAGAGATGGAACGGGCGTTATCGCCACAACTTTCACCGGCGCACAGGGCACATGTACAAATGGTGGAATTAGATTTGTAGATTCAAATGGAAACGCATCGTTTGCATGCAACGGTGCAAGTGGATCCAGCGGAAGTTCTGGACCGGCAGGACCGGCAGGACCAGCAGGACCAGCAGGACCGGCAGGTTCTGGTGGCGGTGGTGGAGTTGGAGTTGGCACCGGAACTCTGGCTCAAGGTTCATGCGAGACAGATAACACTATGTATATCGGCTTAGATCGTGACTTTACCGGAACGAAGTACACCTACAACCAAGTGTTTATTGGCAAGAGTGGAAGTTCAGCAGATATTAACTCTGCATGTGGTGGAAAGATGTTTACGATGAGATTTACCATTCGAACACCGACAGCGCCAGATACCATCAAGGGTGATGCAAATAAATATGTCGCTGGAAATGAAATCGTCTGCACAGAGCGACTTCGAAGTGCGACCGGATGGCCGACAGGGGACCCACAAATTACCCTCGGCGCAAGCATTGCATGCACAAGTCAGACCACAACAACTCCGTTTAGGTTAACTGATATTGATGTTGCAGATACAACCGACGTGATTGGATTTGAACTTGGCAACTAAGAAACCAGAAAACTCCGCACCAACGGTCTCTAAACTTCCGTTGCCATTAACAGACTCAGCTCTAGTCATCGACCTTCCCGACGGACAGAAAATCGTTGTTGGAAAAATGACCCAAGGAAGCGTTATTGAGGTTGCTACATGGCGAGGTGTTGGCCGCCCTGACTCACGTACCAGCCGATTGATGCTCGGAGTTGGCTCTGGCAATGTTGATGACGCTGCATCTGTACCAGAAGCATCTCCTTCAGCCGCGCCGCGCAGAGTTAAGCC
>JBILBB010000129.1:0-3435 GCA_044353955.1 Candidatus Planktophila sp.
AATCCTGCTTGATTAAAATCGAGAAAAGCTAAATCTGTACTCACTTCTTAGCTCACTCTCTATTTTCGAGATGGAACTGCAGTGGACGATACTGGGATCGAACCAGTGACCCCCACAATGTCAATGTGGTGCTCTACCGCTGAGCCAATCGTCCGGGTCTTTCTTCGGTATTTCTATTCTATGAGGTTGTTGAGAAAGTATAGCCGAGGGTTTTAGCGAGCGTAATCGTCTTGAATACGCTCGATATCGTCTTCACCGAAGTACGTGCCTGTCTGCACTTCAATAAAAATTACCTCTTCTGTACCTGAGTTTCCAATACGATGAAGTTGGCCGACTGCAATATCGACAGTCTCACCTGGATTCTTCGTAAATTCTTTATCGCCTAGTACAACATCAGCTACGCCCTGGACAATGAACCAATGCTCTTGTCTCTTCTGATGACGCTGCAGAGATAAACGATGTCCCGGTAGAACCCATACTGTCTTTACCTTGTAGGTAGGAGTGTCCTGAAGAATTTCATACCGACCCCATGGTCGAGTTGAATCGTTATCTGACATTTCTACTCCATCTTTACTCTTCGAATCTTGAACTGGAGGTCGGAACGGGATTTGAACCCGTGTAGAGGGATTTGCAGTCCCTTGCCTCGCCTCTCGGCCATCCGACCAAACTCTTCACGACTGTGAAGTCTTACATAGACAAACCGCCACCCGAAAATAAATTCTAAGCGGCGGTTAATCCGAGCGGACGACGGGGTTCGAACCCGCGACCTGAACCTTGGCAAGGTTCCGCGCTACCAGCTGCGCTACGTCCGCATTTTGTGCAGGGGCAAATCTAGCGCAGCAAGGGCTCAACTGCCAAAGCGTGAAAAAGATTGAGAGGAATTTACCCTCTTATCTGCGTAGCCTTGGGCAGGTGTCGAACTTAGGGGATTGTTTCTGGATGGGTGGTCGTTTGGCGACCAATCTTCAAGAGATGAGTGATGATCCTGGAGTACTCGATGATGGAAGATTTTGGGCAGTAGTCATTACCTTTGAAGGTGAATTGACCTTTGCGAGGTTTGAAAACGTTATTGAAAGCCCATTTCCTGAAACTGCATGGAATGGATTTGCAAGTGCTTGGAATTCATCTGTTACCAAGGATGCATATATCAAATATGTTGAAGAGATTCGATCCCTGATTGCAAACGGCACGGTTTATCAAGTCAATGCCTGTTACGAGATGGTCAACAGTGCTGCAGATTCAAAGGCCGATTTATCTGGCCTCTTTACCCGACTTTTGAAGGGAAACCCTGCCCCCTTTGCGCAGTACTTGAAAATTCCATCTTTAGAGATTGCATCAGCATCTCCCGAAAGATTTCTTAGCCGAACAGGTAATGTGATTCTTACATCTCCAATTAAGGGAACTATTCGTGGAGACACTGCGACCTTTGGCGAGAAAGATAAAGCCGAGAATTTGATGATTGTAGATTTGATGAGAAATGATCTCGGAAAGATCTGCGCAGATGGATCTGTTGAAGTTTCAGAGTTATTTAGATCAGAAGTGCATCCGGGATTGACGCACCTAGTTTCAGATGTTCAAGGTACTTTGCGAGCAGGAGTTAAGTGGCGTGAAATCATTGAGGCGTTGACACCACCTGGTTCAGTAAGTGGTGCTCCAAAGAGTTCAGCGTTAAAGACGATCTCGGAGAATGAAAGTGTCGCAAGAGGGGTTTATTGCGGAGCTATAGGCTGGATTGAAGGAGATCGCGCCGAACTTGCTGTGGGGATAAGAACTTTCTGGAAGGGCTCTGACTCAAGTGTTCGATTCGGAACCGGGGCTGGAATAACTTGGGGGAGCGACCCGGTGAGCGAATGGGAAGAGACGCAATTGAAAGCGGAGAAACTCATTGCAATCGCAGGCGGTGAAATGAGATGACAATGCAACTCGATAAATACGGTTTCCCTCAAACAAGCGGACTCTTTGAAACAATCAAAACAATTGATGGAAATCCGATCTCACTTAATCGCCATATGCGACGCGCACTCGACTCGGCTCGTGATTTAGGGATTTCCATGCCAGGTGAAGAGGCTCTGAGAGATGAGTTAATAGAAGTACTCTCAAGCACCAGCTTCCCAACTGGGCGTCTTCGCATCTGTTTCTGGAAAGAAGATTTCTCGATCACGCATCACGAATATGAAGAGCTGACTGAACCCGCCCGCGTGAACTTTAAGAGCGAATCTGTTCAAGGTTCGAACCACAAGGCGTTTCCTTACGATGACAGATTTAGGATCCTCGAAGCGGCGAGAGATGAAGGCTTTGATGATTCAATTCTCTTCAATAAGAAGAATGAGGTTACCGAAACTGCAGTTTCGAACCTAGTTCTAAGAATTGCAGATCAGTGGGTTACGCCGCCAATTACATCCGGGCTACTTCCTGGAGTCGTTCGCGCAATTGCAATAGAGGAATGTGGCGTGAAAGTTCGCGCTATTCATATCTCTGAAATCGCAGATATCGAGTCGGCCTTCTTGGTCTCGAGCCTTCGTTTGGCGCAGCCAATTTCACATATCGGTGAGATGAAATTGAAGAGAGGTGAGGCATCCCTCGAGTTGAGAGAGCAAATAATCGCTTCATCGAAGCCTCATTCGGTAGGCTAACCCCATGTCTCAGATCTCGGTAACCGTGGATGGTTCAGCGGTAACTATCAATAGCGAGCAACGGCCAACACAGATTTTTGCCGAGAATAAAGAGATTGTCGTCTGCAAGATCAATGGGGTGCTCATGGATCTCTGGAGCGATCTCAAAGATGGCGATCTGATTGAAGGTATTTCGATTTCATCTCCTGAAGGGCTCTCAGTCCTACGTCACTCAACTGCTCACGTAATGGCCCAGGCAGTTCAGCAAGTCTTTCCAGGTACTCGCCTAGGTATTGGTCCACCGATAACAGATGGCTTCTATTACGACTTCGATCCCGAGAACGCATTCAATCCCCAAGATCTTGAGAAGATCGAAAGTGCGATGCGCAAGATTGTTAAAGAGGGTCAGCGTTTCAAGCGTCGCGTAACTAATGAAGCAGATGCCCTCAAAGAGTTGGCGCACGAGCCATTTAAGTGCGAGCTGATTGGCATCAAGGGTGGAAGCTCGGATGAGGCAAGCGTTGAAGTTGGCGGCACAGAGCTAACCATTTATGACAATTTAGGTCGCGACGGAAAGCCCGTCTGGTCAGATCTCTGCAGAGGTCCGCATTTGCCTTCCACGAAAAGTGTTCCTGCATTTAAGTTGATGCGCAGTGCAGCGGCATATTGGCGAGGTTCAGAGAAGAACCCAATGCTGCAGAGAATTTATGGAACTGCATGGCCTTCGCAAGATGAACTCAATGCATACCTCGAGCTACTCGCAGAAGCTGAAAAGCGCGATCATCGTCGACTTGGTCAAGAGCTTGATCTCTTCTCGTTTCCC